>CAJOMM010000134.1:1175-2449 GCA_905235765.1 uncultured Clostridia bacterium | reverse complement strand
CACATTAAAAAACACCGCAAAATCTGAAATTTTACAGATTTTGCGGTGTTTTTAACGCAGCAACGTCATTTTTCACTCGATTTATTCCTTTCTTTTTTTGAAAAAAGAAATTTCAGTACGCCTCTTATTATTTTCGGTGGTTTAACGCATAATATTTTCATAATACACCTCTGCTATTACTAACAATATATGCGTAACTCACTGTAAATTGTCAACGTTTTAAATTTCTCTTAATTCTTTTATTATTCTGCCCCTGTCCGCTTCTTTAAAAATCGTGCTACCTGCAACTATTACGTTTGCGCCTGCCTCTTTAACAATTCCTACGTTTTCTTTTGTTATTCCGCCGTCTATCTCAAGTTCGATATCTTTTCCGGTACTTTTTATCATATCTGAAACCGTTTTAATCTTCGGTACAACGCTATCGATGAATTTCTGACCGCCGAATCCGGGAAACACACTCATCAAAAGAACGATATCGCAATATTCCAAAACGTCTTTTATAAGTTCCGGATCGGTATCCGGATTTATAACTGCGCCGCATTTCACGTTTAATTTTCTGATAGCTGAAAGCGTGTCTTTAAGTCTGTCTTTACATGCCTCGTAATGCACGGTTATAATATCGGCACCTGCCTCCGCAAATCTCTCTATATACCTCCACGGTTCAACAATCATCAGGTGCGCGTCGAACGGAAGGTTGGTATACCTCCTGGCGTCCTTTATAAATTTCGGACCGAAAGATAAGTTCTTTACAAAAACTCCGTCCATAACGTCTAAATGCAAATAGTCGGCTTTAGCGGCGGTTATAGCCCTTACCTCTTCACCGAATATGGAAAAATCTGCCGAAAGCATTGACGGTGCAATTTTAATCTTGTTCATATTCATCCCTCGCTTTTATTGTTTTCTATATATCTTTGTCTTAATTGTCCGCAAGCCCCGTCTATATCGGCACCCATTTTTCTTCGGATAGTTGCCGAAAGTCCTGCATTTTCTAAAATATTCAAAAATTCTCTTGCCGATTTTTCCGTGCTTTGTTTTAATTTCCGCTCTTTAACCTCGTTAAGCCTTATAAGGTTAATATGACAAGGTCTGCCTTTCAGAATATTTATAATCCCTTCAGCGTGCCGAACAGAATCGTTTTCTCCGTTTATCAACACGTATTCAAAAATATATCTTCTTTTCGTTTTCTGAAAATAGTCCGAACATGCGTCAAGAATTTCCGAAATAGAGTACGAATTTGCTATCGGCATTATTCTTTTTCTCTCTTCGTCAAACGG
>CAJOMM010000134.1:0-1146 GCA_905235765.1 uncultured Clostridia bacterium | reverse complement strand
GCAAGTTGGTAAATTTTAGGAACTATGCCGCAAGTAGATAGACTTATATTTCTTAAACTGACGTTTAAGCCTTCAGGTGCGGAAACAAGCCTTAAAAACTTAACCACGTTTTCGTAATTATCCAAAGGTTCTCCGCTGCCCATTAAAACAATATTCGTAACTTTCCTTTTCTCGCCCAAGTCTCCGCCAAGATATTTATTTACCGAAATGACTTCGCCCAAAATTTCTCCGGACGTAAGATTTCTTACAAGCCCGTTCAACCCGGAAGCGCAAAAAGCACAGTTCATACGGCATCCGACCTGCGTTGAAACACACAGCGTGTTACCGTAAACGTATTTCATTAATACGCCCTCGATAACGTTTCCGTCGTTTAGTTTAAAAAGAAACTTTTCCGTTCCGTCTAAACTTTTTACAGTCTTTATTATTTCAGCTGAAGTATCGTAAAATTTTTCAGATAGCGCTCGCCTTAAATCTTTTGATATATCCGTCATATCTTCAAATAAAATTCCGCGATTAAGCGAACGAAATATCTGCGCCGCCCTGAAACTTTTTTCGTTTACTTCTGATAATATTTCTTTTAAATCCGAAATACTTTTATCGGTCAGATTTGTTTTCAATTCATTTTATCCTTTTAAGCTTTGCAACAAAGTACCCGTTCCCTTCGGAAATATCGGGTAAAAACGCGTTTGTCCCGTATAAATTTTCGTGAGCTAACGGACTGTTTATTTCTTCTATAACAAAATCATCTCTAAATTCCAAAAAACTCGTTATTCTCTCGATATTTTCCTTTTTCAAAACCGAACACGTCGAATAATACAAAAAACCGCCGATTTTAACGTAGTTGCAAACGGAATTCAATATAGCCGACTGCTCTGACATTAGATCGTAAATACCGCTCTCGGTTCTATTGAGTTTAATGTCGGGATCGTCCCCGACCACGCCGAGTCCGCTACACGGCGCGTCGCACAATACGGCGTCGAATTTACCGAACAACTCGGGAAGCAGAACTTTTGCGTCTCTGACTTCGGCTTTAATGTTGTTCCTTTTCATCCTTTTAGCGTAACTTTCAATCAAAGATACTCTATGCTCGTGAATATCCCACGAAACAACGTTTTTACATTTATAAGAAAGTCTTACGCTTTTACC
>CAJOMM010000133.1:2701-3686 GCA_905235765.1 uncultured Clostridia bacterium | reverse complement strand
ACCATAATCTTGACGGTTACGGAAATAGAAAACGCAAAACCGCAAAAGTTTAACGGAAGAATAAACGCTTATTATAAAACTCCTCGCGCAACTAAACTGCTGCGCGAGGAGTTTTGTTAGTAAATCTAAATTCCGTCTCTTGATCTATCTATTTTATACGTCGGAACGAGTTCGTGCACAAGATCTTTCATCATAGGCGTTTCGTTTCTCGCTTCCACGTAAAGTTCCTGTATCTTTTTGAAAAGATTTTCTTCATCGAATTCTAAAGGCTTGCCTATAGAAATTAGTTCGTTAGCGGTTTTTTTCAATCCCTCTTCCTTCATCAGCCGTTCTTCATAAAGTTTCTCACCGGGCCGCAATCCCGTTATTTTTATATCGATATCCGGTTCAAGTCCGCATAATTTTATCATATTAATTGCCATATCGTAAATTCTAACAGGTTCGCCCATATCGAGAACGAATATCTCTCCGCCCTTTGCATATGCGCCTGCCTGCAACACGAGGCTTACGGCTTCGGGAATAGTCATAAAATATCTTACTATATCTTTATGTGTTACGGTTACCGGGCCGCCCTCTTCAATCTGCTTTTGGAAAAGCGGAATAACTGACCCGTTAGACCCCAAAACATTGCCGAATCGTACTGCAACATATTCGGTGTCGTAACGCTTATTCATCGCCTGAACAATCATCTCGCAGACTCGTTTGCTCGCGCCCATAATATTTGTCGGATTGACAGCCTTGTCCGTACTTATAAGTATAAATCTTTGAGCGCCGTATCTTCCTGCCGCATCTGCGACCTTATACGTTCCGCTTATGTTGTTTTTAACCGCTTCTGTCGGGGAATCCTCCATCAACGGGACGTGTTTATGCGCCGCGGCGTGAAATACTATATCCGGCTTATACTTTTCAAATATATTATTTATCCTCTTCGAATCTCGAACCGAAGCAATCAGAGTTATAAGGTCCAGTTGCGGATATTTCCTTA
>CAJOMM010000133.1:0-2629 GCA_905235765.1 uncultured Clostridia bacterium | reverse complement strand
CTACCGATAGACCCTCCGCCTCCGGTAACCAAAACGACTTTATTTTCTATGTATCCCATTATCTCGTCCAGATTGACTTTGACTTGTTCTCTGCCGAGCAAATCGGAAATTTCGACTTTTTTGATATCGCTAATCGCAACGGAACCGTTTACTAATTGATAAATTCCCGGAATAGTCATGATTTTGCATTTTGTCGGCTGACATTTTTTTATAATCTCGCTAAGCGATTTCTTGTCAATCGAAGGCATCGCCAATATGATTTCTTCAACGTTATATTGATTGGCAAACTTAACTGCGTCGTCGGTTGTTCCAACCACCTTAACGCCCAAAATTTCCTGCCCTATATTTTTAGGGTCGTCGTCTAAAACGCAAACGGGATGATAAGGAAGTTTATCCGAGGTTCGCATCTCTCGTATTAGAGAATTTCCTCCTCTGCCGGCGCCGATTATCATTACGCGCTTATATCCTTTCCTTTCCGCTTGAATCTTATTGCTATGTTCAAGATAGCTCCAAACCTTAAGAACGAGTCGAACCCCGACGGAAAAAATAAAATATAAAACCGAACAGACTATTGCCCAGTTTATATGATATTCTTTGGAAATTATTGCAATAATTATGAATACGACAGCCTCCAAAAAACTGGAGAAAGCTATTTTGACTGCGTCTATTACGTCTGCAAATCGCCATATTTTCTTATAAAGCCCATTAACAAAATTGAATACGCACGCGGTAAAGCAACCTATAATCAAGTACCACCAGCCGTTTTTCAAACAATCGTAAAAGTCACTATCAGTTAGCACTAAAGAATAAAGAAAGCGTCCAGGCGACGCTTACGCAAACTATATCTGTGAAAATAAAAATTATAGTTTTTAATTTTCTGTTCATTTTTCACCTCATATTATAATTTAACACCCAAAAGCCCATCTGCTATCTCAGAAAGACTTTTTACGGTAAACCCATTATCGTTCATTTGCTGATTTACAGAAGCATGCGGAACGAAAACGTCGTCAACGCATAAATTTTTGACTCTAACGCTTTTATCTGAAAAATACTGTGCGACCACACTTCCGAACCCTCCGCCGCGTACGTTTTCCTCTACTGTAATAATCGGAGTATCGATTTCGGATAAAAATTTTTCGTCAAGCGGCTTTAAAATGCGCGCAGATACGACTTTTACGCTTTTAGCGTAACTTGAAGCAAATTCTTTTGCAAGATTCAACCAACTGCTATAACGGTAATGTCAGAACCGTCTTTTATAACTTCCATCGGCGAGGAAATTATATCGGTATACTCATCTTCCGTTTCAAAAATTCCTTTCGGATACCTTATAACGGAAGGGCCGTCAAGCGTCAAAGCGTATCTTAATATCGCAGCAAAATCCCCTTTAACTGCCGGAGCAAAAACTTTTAAATTAGGAAGATGCAGACAGTACGATAAATCGAAAAGCCCTTGATGAGTTTTCCCGTCTTCCCCGACGAAACCTGCTCTGTCCACACAAAACACCACAGGGAGATTTTGCAAACATACGTCGTGCAAAATTTCATCGTACGCCCGTTGTAAAAAGGTGGAATAAACTGCCACGACCGGTTTGAGTCCGCCTTTTGCCATACCTGCGGCAAGACTCACGGCATACTCTTCGGCAATTCCCACGTCGTAAAATCTGTCGTGAAATTTATCTTCAAACAAACTAAGACCTGTGCCGTCTTTCATACCGGCGGTTATTGCTACGACTTCTTTTCTTTCTTCGGCAATTTCGACAAGAGTTTCTCCGAGTTTAACCGAATTTTCGCCCTTGTTTAAATGTTTGCCTACTCCGTGATAAAGGTCGGAATTTTTTTCCGCCTGGTCTAACCCTTTCCCTTTTTTCGTCTTTAAGTGCAAGAAAACGGCTTTATCTTTGGCAACATTTTTTATACGCTCAAGAATATCACTCAATTCTTTAACGTCGTTTCCGTCTATAACTCCGACGTATTTAAATCCGAACCTCTCAAAAACGGCGTTTTTATTGAAAATGCGCTTAATAAAGTTTTCAATCCCTCTCCATGCCGAGGCTATAAAAGATTTACCGAAAAACTTTTTAACTGCGTTTTTACTTTTAATATATCCCTTTTTAGTCGTTCCTTTGGATATGAGGCGGTAAAGCCCGTTCCTGTTCTTCGATATGGACATACCGTTATCGTTAAGAATAACTATAAATTTCGAAGGCTTTTCCGGAGAAGCGGTAAGCGCCTCTAAATTAAGACCGTTGACTATCGCGCCGTCACCGACTACGTTTACGACGTAATACTCTTCTTTTAATTTATCCCGAGCCGCGCAAAGCCCCAAGCCTAATGCCAAAGAATTCCCGGCGTGCCCCGTGGTAAAAGGGTCGTAAGGACTTTCTTCACAGTCAGGAAATCCGGAAAGTCCGCCTCTGGTTCTGATAGTTGAAAAATTTTCTTTCCTTCCGGAAAGAATTTTATGCGCGTAACACTGGTGCCCTACGTCAAAAATAAGTTTATCTTTCGAAAAATCAAAAGCATGATAAAGAGCAACCGTGGTTTCAACGATGCCGAGATTAGAAGACAAATGACCGCCGTTTTTATCCGTGGCCGAAATTATTTCATTTCTTATTTCGTCCGCAAGGGAC
>CAJOMM010000132.1 GCA_905235765.1 uncultured Clostridia bacterium | reverse complement strand
TGTTTAACCGCGCAAGATAAATTCAAACTTTGGCTCGATTATTTTAAGGTGAAATATTAAATCATGAAAAAACTTTTTATCTATTATTCAAACACGGGAAACGGCGACATCGTAGCAGATTATTTTAAACAAAACGGGTACGATATAAGAAGGGTTACCCCAAAACATGATCTGCCGAAAGCATTTTTCTTTAAGGTCTTTTGGGGCGGATTTTTAGCGACGGTGAACAAAAAGTCAAAATTAGCAGGCTACGACAACGATATAACCGATTATGACGAGATAGTTATTGGTTCTCCGATATGGAACGGAAAATTATCCTGTCCTATAAACACGGTGTTAGCACAAACGGATTTTACAGGGAAAAAAGTTTCGTTTGTTTTGTATTCCGGAAGCGGAACCGCACCGAAAACGTTAAAAAGGATATTCAAAGAGTTCGACAGTGTAGGAATAACCGTATTGAAAGAACCGAAAAAACATACCGGAGAACTGAAAAAATTGGCTGTTTTATTAAACCATAAAAATGAAAACTTAATACCCGTAGATAAGGTAACCATAAAATACAATAACGAAGGCGTTATAAAAGGAGCGCTTAAAAACAGGGCTGAAATTAAAGGCAAGAATCTTCGTTATAATATTAACGAAACCTTAATAGTAAACCGTGTTGACGAAACCATTGAATATTATCGCAACGTATTTTCCGGCAATCAAATTTCCGTAAAATATCATTTGGATTCTTACATACAGTTTCTTTTGGAAGACGTTAACGCTGAGATGTTGTTTACTAAAACAAAAAAAGCACCTGCCGACATTATCCCACCCGAAGGCGAAAAACACACTTATGAAATCATCGTTGAAGCTAACGGAATCTCTCCCCGCCACATTAAGGGCACATATAGTATGGAAAGTCTGCCGGAAGATTACGCCGACTTTATTTGTTTAATCGGTAAGGCGTTTAATCAATATTCTACTTGGGGATATATATTTGATCCAAGTATCTACGCCAAACCTTCAAGAAGAAAGTCTGATATTATATACCTTACTGTACAGTTTAGTAATTACGGAAAAACATATAATTACATCACCGACGACGACTCCATTGAAGAATATGACTCGGTTTTAGTTCCCGTAGGAAAAGAAAATCGTGAAACGGAAGCAACCGTCGTTGAAAAACGGTATTGCAAAAAAGAAGATGTTCCTTATCCTCTTTCAAAAGTAAAAAAAGTAGTAAGAAAAATAAGTACGAGCGCAAACGAAATAACGCCGGAACTGATTAAAAGTCTTGTAGGGAAAAAAATAAAATCTTTCGCACATCGGAACGGTTAATAATTATTCGTATGACGAAGAAAACGACGAGTGTGAGTTCTGCCTTCAAACAGAAGAAGAAAATAAATTGTTTTCAGAATATGAAATAAGAAGTATAGAAGTCAAGGAAGAATAGAATTCGTATAAAATTACGGCGGAGCAAGTTTGCTTCGCCACCGATTTCTTTACCGAAATAAAGAGAAAATTGATCTTTGATTTCTCAAGAATAGATAAATCAAAGCGGACGGCTTTAGCCGTCCGCTTTATATGTTTTGCAACTGATTAAAAATTATAAATGCTATACCCAAGCAATATAAAAAAGTAATATAACCAACGCAAATACCGCAATAAAGATAAATAG
The DNA here is from genome assembly GCA_905235765.1 of uncultured Clostridia bacterium. Classification (GTDB taxonomy): domain Bacteria; phylum Bacillota; class Clostridia; order Christensenellales; family Borkfalkiaceae; genus UBA1259. Next base: position 680 of record CAJOMM010000132.1, on the reverse strand, counting down.
AAAAGGCAAAAATCTCCCCAGAACTCCCCAAATGATTCGCCGCGTCTCTTTGCGGTATTTTTTCTTTTCTTCCGGCGGCAATTTTTTAAAGTCAAAATTTTCTTCGCCACCGCCATTTTCTTTAACGGGATCTTTAGTCGGACTGTACCAAGGCATACCGTCTACGTTCATGGGAACAATAGTTCTCCCGTCGTCTTCAAAGGGGATCTTCTCTTTTTTAGGTTTATTCTTGCGATTCACTTTGTCCTTCTCCAGAATACAGGTGGCATTTTACATAATGTCCGTTGCCGAGCTGTACCGTTGGCGGCGCTTCCCGTTTACAAATTTCCATACACTTTCCGCAACGGGTGTGGAATTTACAACCCGACGGCGGATTGGCTGGCGAAGGAATAGAACCTTCGAGAATAATCCTATTCATTTTATAGGTGGGATCGGGTACGGGTATCGCGCTGAACAACGCCTCCGTATACGGATGCTTCGGATTCGAGAAAAGTTCGTCCGTTTCGGCGTATTCCACCAAATCTCCAAGATACATAACGCCGACGGTATCTGATATATGTTCCACAACGGAAAGATCGTGCGAAATAAACAGATAGGTAAGCCCGTATTGCTTTTGTAAATCTTTAAATAGGTTTATTATTTGCGCCTGTATTGAAACGTCTAACGCAGAAACCGGCTCG
>CAJOMM010000131.1:1548-2538 GCA_905235765.1 uncultured Clostridia bacterium | reverse complement strand
ATAAATAAAAATATCCGACGTGTAGCGCCGGATATTTTTCAGTTGTATAAATTTTAAGATTTTCCGCCGTCGTTTATATAATAAACGCCCAAACACTCTTCTCCGCAATGACTGGTAACCGTTGCCCCTGCCCGAACGACGAACACCTCTTTGAAGCCGCGCTCTTTCAGCGCGTTTTCCGCATACTTTACGATATCTTTCGGTGCGGTGGTATAGGCAACGACCGCAATTGAAAGATCGGGGTCGCAAAACTCATTGAGAGTGTCCCGAACGTATTGCTTTACCACATGTTCGAATTTTCCCCTATACTTTTTCCCCGAATATATCTTGCCCTCTCTTATTATTATCTGCGGACGTATACGAAGTATGTTTGCTCCTAAAAGGGAAAGCATGCCGCACCTTCCGCCCAAATATAAATAATCTACTCTTTTAAGCGCCGAACTGACCTGTACGTAAGGCACCCTCTTCAAGCATTTTTCGTAAATTTCTTTCGGTGAGTATCCGGTGTCCGCAAGTTTCCTTCCGTAAATCGCGAGAAGCCCTATCCCGGACGATAAAGACCTGCTGTCCAAGACGAAAACGTTCTTTAGCGTTTCGGCTTCCGCAACGGCGTTATTATATGCCGAAGAAAGCTCCGACGAAAGGGCAAAATGTATTACGGCGTCGTAATCTTTCAGAAGTTTTTCAAAATGCTCTCTAAACTGTTCTCGGTTAACGGCGCACGTTTTAGGAAGCGTTTTGGTTTTATTTACGTATTCCACAAGTTCTTCGTTCGACAGTTCTCCGTCCCATCTTACCTCATCTCCGAGGCACACTGAATACGGAACGGTCTTTATGTCGAACCTTTCCAATATTTCCTCGGTCAGATCTATCGTCGTTTCCGCGGATATCGCTATTTTAATCATATAAGCCTTCTTTTCCGTCGTTTATATACAATATCCCCAAACAGTCCTCTCCGCAATGACTGGTTATAGTTCCTCCGGCATGCGT
>CAJOMM010000131.1:0-1482 GCA_905235765.1 uncultured Clostridia bacterium | reverse complement strand
TACGGAAAGATCGGGCGTGTCGAATTCTTCCAAAATATCCGCACAATAATTTTTTACAACGTACTCGTACTTGCCGCGGTATTTTTTACCCGAAACCATTTTCCCCTCTTTAACGAGGATTTGCGGACGTATTTTCAAAAGGTTTGCCCCTAAAAGGGAAAGCATACTGCACCTTCCGCCCTTATAAAGATAGTCCACTCTTTTTAGCTCGAAACTCGCTTGTACGTAAGGCACCCTTTCTAAACACTTTTCGTATATTTCTTTTGCCGACGCACCGCTATTGGCAAGATTCCTCCCGTAAATCGCGAGAAGCGCTATCCCTGTCGATAGCGACGCCGTATCCAACACAAATACGTTTTTAAATTTTTTCGACGCACTCACCGCGTTCTGATACGCCGACGACATATTTTCAGATAGCGAAAAATGCACCACCCCGTCGTACTCTTTTAATAAACAAGCAAAATGTTCCTCAAACTGTTTTTCGTTAACCGCGCTGGTTTTCGGAAGCCTTTTAGTATCCGTAACGTATTCTATTATCTCACGACTTGCTATTTGTCCGTCAAGTCCCACACGATCTCCCAAGGCGATAGTAAACGGTACAGTTTTTATGTCGTATTCTTGTAATATGTCTTCGGAAAGATCCACAGTCGATTCTGCCGAAATAGCTATTTTCATATTAACCTCCGCTCTGTTAAACTTCTCTTCGATTTTAATCTTGGCGCATTAATTATTTCAACCTACTTTAAGCGTGTGCGATTCTAAACCGACGATAATTTGCGGTAGAGTCGGTTTTTGTCGATTCTACTGCAAGTAGAATTGCCTGAAACAGTATGAAAATGCTTGCCAAATATATATTTTTATGCTAAAATACGCGTATGGATATAAAAAGCAACTTCGCGGCTAATCTCGTTAAATTGAGAAAAACCGCAAAACTTACTCAAGCGGAATTCGCCGAAAAAATAAATTATTCCGACAAAGCAGTTTCCAAGTGGGAAAGAGGAGAGTCTTTGCCGGATCTTTACACGGTAAAACAAATAGCCGATTTTTTCAACGTTAAAATAGATTATCTTATTTCCGAGCCAAAACCGGATAAACCCCTTATTTTTAAGAAATTGAATTTTAAGCGTACTATATTGTGTCTTGCTTCAACCGCGATAGTCTGGCTTATAGCAGTATTGTTCTTCGCTTTTATAAGAATAATCGTTCCTTCTATATCGGCTACTTGGCTCGCTTTTATTTATGCGATACCCGTAACCGCCGTCATACTTTTGGTTTTCACTTCGGTTTGGGGGAAAAACGTCTTTAATCTTATAGTAGTTTCAATACTTATCTGGTCTATAATTTTGACCGTTTATCTCACCCTTATAGTTGCTTTGCCGGCTCCTCCCGCAAATTTATGGGAAATTTTCCTGATAGGAATTCCTGCTCAAGGCGTTGCGATATTCTGGTTGTTATATAAAAGAGTTAAATAAATTTATATTA
>CAJOMM010000130.1 GCA_905235765.1 uncultured Clostridia bacterium | reverse complement strand
ATGACCTGTACGCCCACTTTCCCTTCTTCAAAAGAGACGTCTTTGTACTTCTCCTCAAAGCGCGTTTTTGCGTCGTTAAGCGTTTCTTTGTCGTAAAGCCATTTATATCCGCCGCCGCCGGAGTAACTTGCAATTTGAAGTTGTGTTTTGGTTGGATCTATGTCTTCGATGATTGTTTTGCCGCAAGCCGTAGTGCTGAAAGCCAAACACATGACCAAAGCAAGCGCCACTAAGTTAGTTAAAAATTTTTTCATATATATTCTCCTTTAATTTTTATTTCTTTATTTTTATTCTTTTACACCGCCGGCCATCGTATTGCCGAGAAGCCTATCGCGGAAAGCGACGAACACTACGACAAGCGGAAGTGCCAAAATCATACACGAAACCATCCTCATCTCAACGCCGGATAAATTTGATTCGTTAGAATTAGCCATATAATACACGCCGAAAGCCAAAGTCGGATGAGTAGGCATATACATAAGAGCCATATTATAGTCGTTCCAATAGTCGATAAAGTGTATTAAAAACACCGTATAAAACGTCGTCTTTACAAGCGGCAACATAATTCTGAATAATATCTGATATTCGTTTGCTCCGTCGATAGTAGCCGCTTCCGAAAACTCCGGCGATATGCCTTCGAATATTCCGAAAAATACGAGAAAGTATATCCCCAAAAAGTTGAATTTCATTATGACGGTGCCGATCCAAGAATCGTATAAATTAGTGTTTTTTAACAGCAATAACATAGAAGGCGTGTTTCCGACAATCGGAACTACCATAACCACAAGCACGAGAGTATACAGCACTTTGCTGAAAAAATACTTAAATTTAGCCGCGCAATACGCAACCAGACAACAAGCGGTGGTCGTAACTAAAGAGCCGCCTATCGCATACAAAATCGTGTTAAGCGCTAATCCCCAAATATTCGTGGATACTCGCCTGCCTAAAACGTCTTTCGAAACTACGAAGAAATTCTGGAACACGTATGGATAATTGCTCCATCCCCACTCGGTAGGCGACCCGGAAGGCAGCCAAACCTTATTGGTATAAAAGTCGTCGGAAGTCTTCAAAGAAGTGCTTAAACCCCATAAGAGCAGTATTACCAAGGAAATCGTGTATATCAAAAGCACGGTAAACAGAACGCTTTTTAATACACTGTTGCCTTTTTTACGTTGTTTATGCGTTTTTTCCATCTGTCTACCCTCCTTAATCCTTACTCGGGCCAAACTTATTAAGTGCCCAACGCGTAAATAAAGTCATCGGGACGGCGATTACAGTCAGCATTAAGCCCATAGCGGACAAATACGGGTAATCGACGTTCTTTGCAATTTTTGCGCCGCGGTATAAGTAATAACCGAAAGTGAACAAATACGAATCTGCTTTTTCGCCGTAGAACGTATATAGTGACATCTGATTTGTAAATATACCGACGCATAAAGGTTACGAACGTACTCCAGATAGACGGCAAAACTATATGTACAAGTTCCTGCCAGGTATTAACGCCGTCGAGTTCCGCAGATTCTATGATAGACTCGGAAATACCGCTCATCGCGCTGCTGTACACCAGCACTCGCGGTCCGAAACTTACATAAATCGAGTAGAACATAATAGTTGCACGTTCCGTGTTCACGTTAGATAACAATCCTACTTCAAGGTTAAAAATCTCCCTTCGGTGAAATATTTATAAATAATAACCACGACAACGCCGCCAAGTATATGCGGCAGATACAACATTATTTTAAATAAAGTGCTGCCCGCAAATTTTTTGTAAATATAGTACGAAAACAAGACTGCGCCGAACGATCCGAAGATAAACGTCCAGAAAAACAAGGTCAAAGAGTTCGTAATAGAAGACCGTAACATTACGTCTGTCTGAAAATCTTTAAATATCTGTGCAAAATTTTCAAATCCGGCAAAAACGTACTCGCCGCTTTCGTAAACCTGAAAACCCAACGTGAAAGAACGCAAATTCACGTAAAGATAGAATACGCTAAACTGCATTAAGGGCAACGCTATAATAGAAATGTAAAAAAACAATTTCTGTCTTTTAGCGGAAGCCATCGTCTTATGTTTCGGATTTGCCGCCATTGATTGACCTGTACTCATTTTT
>CAJOMM010000129.1 GCA_905235765.1 uncultured Clostridia bacterium | reverse complement strand
CCTCTTTCCGCAAGAAGCGGAATAAAAGAACTTTACGAGGAAAGAAAGCCGCTTTACGAAAGGGCTTGCGATTATAAGGTTGAAAACAACGGCGCATTAACGAGCGCCGCAGAGAGGATAATAAAAGAATATGAAAATACTTGTAATAAACGGGCCTAATATAAATATGTTGGGCATAAGGGAACCTGAAATATACGGGAAAAAAGATTTTCTCGCGCTTAACAAACTGCTGAAGGCGAAAAGATAAAGATAAAACGCGTGCAGACGAACAGCGAAGGCAAAATCGTAACGTATATACAAAAGGCGTATAAAAAGTTCGACGGAATAATAATAAACGCAGGCGGATATACGCACACTTCGGTCGCGATATTAGACGCGCTGAAAGCGGTAAATATCCCGACGGTAGAAGTGCATATCACGGATATAAAACAAAGGGACGAATTCAGGAAATTCAGTTACATATCTCTATACGCCGAAAAGTTTATAGCAGGCAGAGGGATAGAAGGATATGCGGAAGCGGTAGACTATCTTAAAAATAAATACGGAAAATAAAGCGTCCGACGGGCAATGCCCGTCGGACTTATAAATAAAGCTAACCGTTTCTTTTTAACAATTCCCAGTTTGTTTCTGTCGGGTCGTAATTTTCCACGTATTCCGCAAGTTCGTTTTTATCGGTAAAAATCCGGAAAAGACTCGCGCACTCTTTATCCACGAATTTGCTGTCCGTTATCTTGTCGACAATGGGTGGCACCCTATCGAAATATCCCAAAATGCTGTAAATCGCTATGGCTTTTTTGTGTTGACCGAGTTGTTTTAAGGTCAGAACTTCAAAAAATTCTTCAAAAGTACCTATTCCGCCGGGAAGGACGATAAAAGCGTCGCCGCCTTCCTCCATAATTGCCTTCCTCTCCGCCATGGTATCGGTATAGATTAGTTTATCCGATTGATAAAATACACCTTCGTAGCCTTTTTCTTCGAAAAATTTCGGAATAACGCCGATAACGTTCGCGCCGACTTCCTTAAAGCCTCGCGCCGTCGCGCCCATAATTCCTTCGCCGCCCGCACCGAAAATAAGATCGTGTCCGCGACCTGCAAGAAATTTAGCCAATTCGTAACTTTCCGTAATAAATCGTCTATCGATTTTTTCGCTCGCAGCGCCGAATATACATAACCTCATAACAAAATCTCCTATCTCTATAATTATAAATATTTTAAGCTTATTTGTCAATTTTATGTAAAGCAGAGCTTTGCATAAATTTTTTTTTGACTTCGCACCACAAAAAGGTTCGGCTTCATATAATGGTTAGAGGCTTAAAATGTCGACTTTACTGTTATTGATAATATATATCGTATACATAGGCTTAGGGCTTCCGGATTCGATTACGGGCGCGGCGTGGCCGGCAATTTATGAAGAACTCGGTATTCCCGTAAGTGCGGAAAGCGCTGTAACGGTAATAATCTCGCTTTGCACGGTACTCGCAAGTTTTTTTTCGGCTAAAATAATAAATAAATTCGGAACGGGAATAGTTACTGCGTTTTCCACGCTGCTTACCGCGATAGCGCTGATAGGAAATTCGTTTGCCCCGAATTTGTTTTGGCTTTGCGTCTGTTCCGTTCCGGCAGGATTCGGCGCCGGCGCGATAGACGCCGCTCTCAACAATTACGCCGCATTGCATTATAAACCGTCAGCTTTCTGCATTGTTTTTACGGGATAGGAGTGGCGGCAAGCCCGTTTATTATGTCTTTCGCGCTAAAGAACGAGGGGTGGCGGCAAGGTTACAGACTTGTCTTTTATATTCAGATAACAATAACCGCAATAGCCTTTCTCTCGCTTATAATATGGAAAAAAGTTTCAAAAGAGAACGCCGAAGAAGAAAATTTCACGCCTAAAAATCTTTCGCTGATCAAATAAAGCGATACGGATATCCTGGCTGGTATTTTTCTCCACTTGCGCTTTGGAATTCACTTGCAATCATTGGGGTGCGACCTTTCTCGTAGGGTCGGAAGGCGCCGCGAAAGACGTTGCCGCGGAAATAGTGTCTCTGTACTTTCTGGGAATAACTTCGGGGCGGCTTGTTTCGGGATTTCTGAATAAAATACTTAAACCGCAGACGATAATAGTTATCGGCTACGGAATAGTTGGAATAGCGATAACAACGCTGTTTTTACCGGTACCGGTAACCGTAAAAGGCGTTGCGCTATTTATGATAGGTCTGGGCAACGGCCCGTCGTTTCCCAACCTCACCTATCTTACGCCGCACTATTTCGGGAAAAGCGCGTCGCAATCAATAATCAGTTCACAAATGGCAATGTGCAATCTCGGAATACTCATAATTCCGACGATATTCGGAATTATAGCAGAAAAGATTTCCATAAAAGCCTTTCCCGTGTACGCTCTGACGCTTTACGCCGTTATAATCATATCCACGGCGATTTATATGAATTGCGCGGAACGAAATAAAAATAACGCTTGAAAAATTTTAAGTTATATGTTAAAATATTCGGGTAGGCGAAAGATTCGCCGTATTTCAATGCGTGGATAAAACGATGGAAAAAGTTGCCAAATTTTTCAAAGTAAGCGAAAATGAATTTTTAAAAGAAGGTCAGGGCGATTATTCGGAGATAAAGTTGCCCTCTCGCGCGACGACGGGCAGCGCAGGTTACGACTTCTATTCGCCCGTAAAATTTACGCTCGCGCCGAACGAAACGATTAAGATAGCGACCGGCATAAGAGTCGAAATAAAAGAAGGCTGGGTATTACAGATATTCCCGAGATCGGGTCTGGGATTTAAGTATAGGCTGACGCTCGATAACACAGTAGGGATAATAGACAGCGACTATTTTTACGCGGAAAACGAAGGGCATATATTTATAAAAATGCTGCGGCGCTGTTCCCCTCACGGTAGAAAAAGGCAATGCGTTCGCGCAAGGCGTATTTATCCCTTACGGAATAACGGAAGATGACTTTTGTTCCGCAATCCGCCGCGGCGGATTGGGCAGCACCGATAAATAAAAACGTCTGACTTAAAACAAACTTTAAGTTAAAATTAACGATAAAATAGAAACGGCTCTATCGCCCGTAAACCGGGCGATAGAGCCGTTTTTTCAATGCAAACAAAATTTCGCGCTTACGCGTTAGGCTTAGCTGTTATATATGTTTCTATCTCTTCTATCTGCGCGTCCGAAAGTCCGCCTTTTTTAAGATAGTTTTCCGCTCCTTGCTTTAA
>CAJOMM010000128.1:1598-2233 GCA_905235765.1 uncultured Clostridia bacterium | reverse complement strand
GCGGTAAAACTCGGGTATAGACATATAGATACCGCGCAAGCGTATGGAAATGAAAGAGGCGTGGGTGAGGGAATAAGGAAATGCGGTATAGACAGAAAAGAACTGTTTATTACGACAAAGGTTGCCGCTGAATTAAAAAATTACCAAAGCGCCTATAGTTCGGTAATTAACTCTTTAAATATATTGGGATTGGATTATATAGACTTAATAATTATTCACGCTCCTCAACCCTGGGCTGAGTTCAGGGGAGACAAGAGGTATTTTAAGGAGAATATTGAAGTTTGGCGTGCTTTGGAAGATTTATACGATAAAGGAATAGTAAAATCAATTGGTTTATCGAATTTTCTGATTGACGATATGGAAAATATTTTAGCGAATTGCCGAGTTAAGCCTATGGTAAATCAATTTTTGGTTCACATAAAAAATACGCCCATAGAAATTATCGATTTTTGCAAGAGCGAAGACATTGCCGTAGAGGCGTATTCGCCGATTGGTCACGGTGAGATTTTAAAAGATCCGCAAATTAAACAGATTGCGGAAAAATACGGAGTATCCGTTTCCGCTTTATGTATTAAATATTGCCTGGAATTGGGAACGATAGCGCTTCCTAAAACGGCAAATCCGACGCACATGAA
>CAJOMM010000128.1:0-1592 GCA_905235765.1 uncultured Clostridia bacterium | reverse complement strand
TGGAATTTGATTTATCCAAAGAGGACTTCGATTACCTTAAATCTCTTGACCGAATTAAAGATTATGGAAAAAGCGAGATTTTTCCATGTTATTCGGAAGGTAAATAAAAAACGCCTGGTATATTTATCGATAAGAAAATGGTAATCGACCGGCGTTTTATTGTCTTTTTCACGATTTAACTTCTTGTTTTAATTCGGAAATTTTTTCGGTTACGAAATTCACAACGTTTTTCACGGTTTTTTCCTTAAACGGGCTTTCGAGATTTACCATTTTAAGCGTATCGAAATAACCTTGCTTTCCGGCAATCTGGCAAAGTTTATAATAGTCTTCCCAAGCCGAATCGTGATCTTCCGTTTCCTTTTTATAAAATTGGAAAGCGCAAATTTGACTTAATGCGTAATCTATATAATAAAACGGATTTACGAATATATGTTGTTTTTGCATCCAGAATCCGCCCTGATTCAAGAACGGAAGGTCTCCGTAATCTCTCCACGGCAAGAACTTTTCTTCAATCTGTTTCCAGATTTTGCGTTTTTCTTTAGCGTCAGATTCGGGGTTTGCAAATGCTCTGTGTTGAAATTCGTCTACTGCGCAGAGATAGGGGATAGAAGTAAACGCCTCGACCAAGTGTAGGTAACGATATTTTGCAGCGTTTTCTCCGAAAAATTTTTCCATATACGGATATGCGAAATGTTCCATACTCATTGAATGGATCTCCGCAATATCCATTGTCATAGAATCCTGTGCGTATATATCTTTTTCGCCGTGCAGGGCGGTGTAAAACGCGAAAGCGTGTCCTGCTTCGTGCGTCAATACATCGACGTCTGCACTCGTACCGTTAAAGTTGCTGAATATAAACGGCGCTTTGTATTTGGGGAGAGTAGTGCAGTAGCCGCCACCTCTTTTATTCGGCTTTGTTTCAAGATCGAAAAAACCGTTTTCTTTCATAAAAGTAAAGAATTCACCGGTTTCTTTACTCATGTCGTTATACATTTCGTTTGCCTTTTCGATAAGTTCTTTGGCGGTGCCCTGCGGAACCATAGCGCCCTCTTTATAAAAAAGCGATTCATCATAGTAATAGAGTTTGTCAACTCCTAACCTTTCCGCCTGTTCGTTTTTAAGCTTTACGCAAACAGGAACAATATATTTTACTACTAAATCTTTGAATTTCTTGACTTCTTCAGAAGTGTAATCGTAAATATTCCGAGCGTCGTAAATCATTTTAACGTAATTGGCGTATTTAAGTTTTTTGGCTTGTTTGCAACGTGTTTTAACGAGTTTGTCGTAAATATCGTCTAATTTGCCGCTAATGGATTCGTAAAGGTCAGACCAAGCTTTAAGCGCCGATTTTCTGTGTTCTCTGTCGGGATTTTGCATTTCTCTTAAAAGTCCGTAAAAGTTTAATTGTTTGCCTTCGAATTCGGTTTTAGCAAGCGCTGTGGTTTTGGAATATTCCATTTCCAGCATAGATTCTTTGATTTTTAAGAACACTGTTTTAGAGGATTGTTGGCGTAAAGAAACTTCCGCGTTCTTTATTTTAAGCGCGTAGCCGTCTTTAACGTAGTCGTTTTTAAATGGGCTGTTTATTAAAT
>CAJOMM010000127.1 GCA_905235765.1 uncultured Clostridia bacterium | reverse complement strand
GAACTAGATAAAGATACCGAAACGGGAGAAAACGTAATTAAGGGATTAGGCGAAACGCATCTCGACGTTATATGCCAGAAACTTAAGAATAAATACGGTTGCAGCGTTGTTTTAACCGAACCGAAGATCGCTTATAAAGAGACGATAACAGCTAAGGCGGAAGCCGAAGGCAAACACAAAAAACAGTCGGGCGGAGCAGGTCAATTCGGCGTGGTTAATATCCGCTACGAGTCCGGTGCGGAAGACGGCGTCTTCCAATTTGTTGACGAAACGGTAGGCGGTTCCGTTCCCAAGCAGTTTATACCTGCGGTAGAAAAAGGACTGCGAGAAGCGGTAAAGGCAGGGACGCTAGCAGGCTATCCCGTAGTAAACCTTAAATGTACATTATTCGACGGAAAGTACCATCCGGTCGACTCTAAAGAAGTAGCATTTGTTTCGGCGGCGAAACTTTCTTTTGAGGACGCAATGAATAGGGCAAAGCCGGTTATTTTAGAGCCCGTTTACAGTTACGAAATCACCGTTCCGTCGGACTATCTCGGCGACGTTTTAGGGGATATGAGCCGTCGCCGCGGCAGAGTTCTGGGTATGGAAGGCGAAGGCGCATACCAGAAAATATTTGCCGAGGCGCCTCTTGCGGAAATGATTAAATACGCAATGGATTTGAGGAGTATGACGCAAGCCAGGGGCAGATATACAGCCTCTTTCGTACGCTACGAGACAGTTCCTTTCGAGGTTCAGGAAAAGATAGTGGCTGCAAGGAAGAAGTAATTTAAAAGGGGATGACAATCTCTTGAAATTATAGGAGGAACTTAATGATAAAAGCGGCGGTACTTTTTGCGGACGGAACGGAAGAGATAGAGGCTTTAACGCCCGTCGACGTGTTAAAAAGAGCGGGGGCTTGTTGCGATATAGTTTCTGTTAGCGGTAAAACTCCGATTGGTTCGCACGGGGTGAAGATATTTGCAGATATTACCGTAAACGAAGCGAACTTTTCCGAATACGACGTGGTAGTTATTCCCGGAGGGATGCCCGGCGCGAGAAATATTTCTAAAGACAAAGCGGCGGTTTTGGGTATAAAAAACGCTATCGAAAGCGGCAAACTCGTGGCGGCGATATGTGCGTCTCCTGCCGTGGTTTTAGCGGAAAACCGGTTAATTGACGGATATAAGGCGACGTGCTATCCTGCGGAAAATTTCATAAATTCGCTCGGCGAAAATTACACGGGTAAGAGGGTAGAGGTTTTCAAAAACCTGATAACCGGCGACGGACCGAGATCCGCTATGGATTTTGCGCTTGCTATTTGTGAAAATCTGAATATTGTTCCTAAATTTTAACTGATAATAAAAACATTAACCGCCACCGACAAAGTCGGTGGCGGTTAATGTTTATGTATATTAAACTTTAACTATTTTTAATGAATTTTTTTAACGTTAATAAATTATCTAACTCGGTTAGATGATTTGCCGAAAGAGAAAGCCGTTGTTAAGTAAAAAAGTTATTGATGCGCAAAATTTTTTGAAAATTTTTAAAAAACAAGCGAGAAAAATTTTGTTTAAATAAGAGATGACGTCGCGGGCAGGCGGCGAGTGGGAAAAAATTATTTTTCTTCTTCGTCTACGAGAGCGTCCTTTGCGGCAACGAGGTGCGTTTTATTATAGCAGGCAAAAATTTCGTTGATTTTCCGTTCGTCCGGTTTTTTAGTGAATAAACTTATAATCGGGACGAGAATAAGTCCGGAAAGCATAACCAAACTTCCGAGATTCAAAGGCGAAGCCAAAAACGCCGGAAGCGTGAAGTATTTATTAAGCCAGAGGCTATAGAAGAGATACAAGACCATAACGCCGGAACCGTAAATAAAACTGAACCAAACCGCGGCTTTCGTGGTTTTCTTAGAATATAAACCGTAAAGGAAAGGCGCGAGGAAAGCGCCGGCAAGCGCGCCCCAGGATACGCCCATCATCTGCGCGATAAAATCCAATTTAAGGTAATATTGCGCTATAGCTATTGCCGCGGATAAAACTATAAATACCACTATCAATAAGCGCATATATAAAACTTGTTCTTTGTCGGACATATCCTTCTTTTTGATCGGCTTTATAAGGTCGAGCGTTAAGGTGGAAGCCGAGGTCATAGAAAGGGATGAAAGAGTGGACATAGACGCAGATAATACGAGTATGATAACTAGTCCGATAAGCCACGGAGAAAGTTCGGAAAGCATTGCCGGTATTATTGCGTCGTAACCGCCTTGCCCCGCGTCCTGATAAAGTCTTGAAAAGCCGCCCAAAAAGTAGCAACCGCCGGCGACGACGACGGCAAACAGAGTAGAAATAATCGTTCCTTTGGTTATAGCCGACTCGTCTTTTATGGCGTAGAATTTCTGAACCATTTGCGGAAGACCCCAGGTTCCGAGGGACGTCAGAATTATTACGAAGAACAGCGAGACGATATCGGGGCCGAAAAAGGAAGTGAATACGCCGTATTGAGCGGACACCGTAGTGTCTTGTTTCTCAGACAGCGCAAGGAATATCTCGTTCCAGCCGCCGTGAGAGACTATTACTGCGGCGATGACGGCGACTATTCCGAAAAGCATTATTATACCCTGAATAAAGTCGTTGACCGCGGTAGCCATATAACCGCCGGCTATAACGTAAATAGCGGTTAGAACCGACATTACTATTATGCAGACCCAAAACGGAATATCGAACGCCATTGCGAAAAGACGGGAAAGTCCGTTATAGAGGGAAGCCGTATACGGAATCAGGAATATAAATATGATTATAGCGGCGGCGATTTTAAGCGCCTTGCTGTCGAAACGTTTTCCGAAGAAGTCAGACATTGTCGCCGTTTTAAGGTGTCTTGTCATAGTTCTGGTTCTTCTTCCTAAAATCGTCCAAGCGAGGAGAGAACCTATAAACGCGTTGCCGAGTCCGATCCAGGTCGCAGAAATGCCGAAACGCCAGCCGAATTGTCCGGCGTATCCTACGAAAACGACCGCCGAAAAATAGGAAGTTCCGTAAGCGAAAGCGGTAAGCCAAGGGCCGACGGCTCTACCGCCTAAGAGAAAACCTTCGGTGGACTTTGCTTTTTTGCGGTACATAAAGCCGATAGTTAACATAATGCCGAAAAAAACCAAAAGCATAAGAACGTAAATCAAAATTTCCATA
>CAJOMM010000126.1 GCA_905235765.1 uncultured Clostridia bacterium | reverse complement strand
TTTTACAATATCGTTAAACCGGCGTATCATTATTTTCATAAATTCCCTATAAATCACCCTATTAACGTGGCATACGCCACCGTTATCGAAGCGTTTTTGAATATACTGATTCAACAAACGAGTACGGCGAGTATCTCGCAAATAATCATAAATGAAATAGTAAATAATTATACCGACGCTAATTTCGACCTTAATCAGGCATATAATTCAGTTCCGTTATCCAAAGAATATATAAGAAAATTATTTATTCGCGAATACGGCATATCCCCTTCGAAATTTTTGCTCGAAAAACGATTGACACTCGCTAAACAACTGTTATTGAAAAAAAAGGAAAGCTATCTCCGTATCAACGAAATAGCGGTAACTTGCGGATTCGGAGACCAAGCCTATTTTTGCCGCGTTTTCAGACGGGAAACGGGCGTTTCTCCGAGAGAATTTCAACTTAAATTCTCGGAAAATAAAAAAACCTATTCGTCAAACGACAAATAGATTTTTCATATTTCATAAACAAAGCCAAAGCTTATTTTAATTTCGGTGCGTGTTCAAGTAAATATTTTTCCGCCTCGGCGCACCACACTCCTCCGTTCTTTTTCACTATCTCGTCAAGAACCTTGAACATCGGATCCGTTTTTCCCAATTTGCCGAAATCCGCTATGGCGGTCAAAGGCAAATCGAGCTCGTTATAACATACCTTTTTTGCACCGCTCGGTTTATCCATGGCAAATAACGTATCGACGACCGCATTTAACCCTAAAATATGCGAAACGAGCGCTCCTGCATTGATCCTGTCTTTTTCTATCAGAGAAATTATATCCGTCATATCTTCGGGAATACTCCCGGCGGTCCCCACTACGTGAATACCGTCGTAATGTACCCTGTAAAGATTTAACGAACCCGAAAGTTCGTGTACGGGAGGCCCGGCAAAAAAATTCACGCATCCGTCCGTACGACAAATCTTTTCCGCCAGATTAAAGAGCGAAGCGTTGGGTACCATTACGAACACGTCGTCGAAACCGCCGTCGGAAATATTCAAAAGATATTCCTCTACGTTTTCAATACCGGAAGTATTGACGTACTTAAGCTCTACTCCGCGCTTTGCGGCGGATTCTTCGCTGCACTTTTCCGCGGCAAACGCAAGCCTATCATCGTTGATATCCGTTACCACCACCTGAGAAACCTCCGCATATCCGCAAGCAAGTTCTACCGCGCCTATACCCATTGGACCGGCTCCGCCGAGGATCGCCATCCTGCCGCCCTTCTTTGCGCCGTCCGTACGGACGTAGTTTGTATAATCGGTGTGATATAATCCTTTGAATCCGCGAATAACACACGCCAACGATTCCGCCAGCGAACCTTTGAAATATCCTTCCCCCTTATACGGCAACAGGCAGTTACGGTCTAAAACGATCTTCGGAACAACGGCGTATTGCGTATTTCCGCCTATATACGGATAAGAATAACCCGGGTCATAGCCGCTTTCAAGTTTCAAAGCAGGCTGAATTACTATCTTCTGCCCGACTTTCCATTTGTCTTTCAACGTTTCTCCCACCTGCAAGATTTCTCCGCACATTTCGTGTCCGCCGGATTTAACGCGACGTCCGGCGGCACACGCTTATGCTCCGACCCTTGCATTACCGCTTTATACGTAGAAGCACAGACAGTATCGCTTACCACCTTAACCAAAACTTCTTCATTTGTAATTTCGGGAAGATCGACTTCTTCAAGCTTGACACATTTCGCGCCATGCAAGCGAACCGCTTTTGTTTTCATACTTAACCTCTCTTTATAAATTAAGCAAAAAAGGTGAATTATACTATCCATTGCAACACCTTGTAAAATTCGCAAAATTGAAAAGTAAAAACTCCTGTTCTTACAGGAGTTTTTGCACACGATAGCAGTTTCGTATCATATATATGCGTGTATGCAATAAGCTGTTTTTCGGGTAAATGACAATGGTAGTCGAATATAGGTATATCCTGTGCATAGCCGAATTACAACTTTTCAGCCGTTTTGTTGCTCAATAAAAAATTTTCCTTGATATAACGCATAACGTAATTGCTGTTTTATAAAACGCTATCTCTCTTATATCTTCGCTTTTACATTTGTATTCGCCACAGCTTTATCTCTTGCTTTATCAAGTTTCTTATTCCTGAAATATATCAGCAACGCAATACTGAGCATAACGAGATTTATACAATAAAACACAAATGCAA
>CAJOMM010000125.1 GCA_905235765.1 uncultured Clostridia bacterium | reverse complement strand
ACTTTATCTTTTACGGTAAAGACTTCTTTAGGAATTTCTTTTAATACGTTTTCTTGTCTTTTTCTGTCATCGACTTTCATTAACAGATTAGAAAAAGCGGCTATAAGTCCGTCAAGATTAAAATCGTTATAAACTACTTTTACGTCTCCTACCGACTTATCCGGTTCTTTATAAAACCTTAAAACGTTTTCCTGTTCTTTTAATTTTTCACTCGCCTCTTTGAATAATTTATATTCCTCAAGTTGTCTTATAAGCGCTTGCTCGTTATCCTCTATATCGCCAGTCAGATCTTCTACTTTAGGTAAAAGCGATTTTGATTTTATTTCCAATAGCGTCGCAGCCATATTTAGATACTCGCCGGCTTTATCAACGTCTAATTCCGTAACGCCGTTTATGTAAGCCAAGAACTGTTCGGTTACCTGCGAAACGAAAATATCTTTAATTTCTATTTTCGCCTCTTTTATAAGGTGTAATAAAAGGTCTAACGGTCCTTCAAAATTATCAAGTTTTGTAGAATAATCAACAACGGATTCAAATTCTGCCATTATAAAACAATCCCCCAGAGTCCCCAAAACGCTTTTATAGGATAACTGATATAATACGCTAAGAAATTTATAGCCGTACTCAGAATATCAATAGAACTAATACCGCTAATGTCCGCAATAAAGCCTAAAAGAATCAAAGAATATAAAACATATATGCCGTAATTTCTTAAAAAATAATAGATTTTCCCACGCCTTTTAACAAAACAATCAACGATTCTGAAGCCGTCAAGCGGATAAATCGGTAAAAGATTAAAGATGAAAAAAACAATGCAAAATCTGTATATAAAATAAAGCGTTAATTGTAGAACTTCTGTAAAATACCCTAATTGCGGAATTTTAAGAGACAAAAAATACAAAGGGAAAACAAAAAAAGCAAGAATTAAATTTGCCGTAACGCCGGCAGCGGAAACGAAAAAATAATCTCTTTTCGGATTTTTGAAATTATTTGGATTAACCGGCACCGGTTTTGCCCAACCGAATCCTATAAATACGAAAAATATAAGTCCAATAATATCGAAATGCGCAAAAGGATTAAGAGTGTACCTTCCGTAAATTTTTGGCGTTAAGTCTCCGCTTTTGACGGCGACAAAGGCATGGGCAAATTCGTGAATAGTTAAAACCACCATTAACGCCAAAAAATGGGAAACGTATAAAATAATTCTATCGACCATATTATCTTATATTATATATTAAAGGAATAAAAAAATCAAGAAAAACCTTTAATTTCGAATATTTTTATATATCGTTTCTAACAATATCTTCTAAATCCTGCGGTTTTACACAATAGTAAGAAGCGCCGTCTTTAACCATTACAACTGCCGGAACAGAGTTTCTGTTGTAATTGCTCGCCATTGAATAATTATAAGCGCCCGTTGACAATACGGCGAGTATATCGCCTTCTTTTACGTCCGGAAGCAATACGTTTTCCGCTATTAAATCTCCGCTTTCGCAGCACTTACCTGCGATTGAATACTCTTTTATAGGTTTATCGTTAAGTTTAGTCGCCGCCAAAACCTCGTATTTTGCCTGATACAATGCGAATCTCGGGTTTTCAAACATTCCGCCGTCGATCGCTAAATAATTTTTTAATCCGCTTATTTCCTTGATCCTGCCTACCGTGTATAAAGTTACGCCTGCCTCTCCCACAATAGAATCAAAAACGGCTTTTTTAGCCCCTTATTTTTTATGTCATTATTAAGCTCGGCACATAACTCTTTGACGTATTCAGTGTATTTTGCGTAGTCAAAATAAGGGTCGTCATCGGTATATCTGATACCGAATCCCCCTCCGAGATTGATTACGTCAAAAGTTATACCGTAAGTTTGGTAAACGTATTTATAAAAATCCGTCATTTTGTTGACGGCAAGAAGGAAAGATTTTTTTTCAAATATCTGAGAACCTATATGACAATGAAGACCGCAAAAGTCTATATTATTTTTTGAGGTTAATTTTTGAATAGCGTGGTCAGCGTCTCCGTTGGCTATTGAAAACCCGAATTTCGAATCGGGTTTTGCTGTTTGAATATAATGATGAGTATGCGCCTCAACACCCGGGTTAACGCGTAATAAAACCTTTTGCGTTATGTTCAAAGCTTTGCAAATCTCGTCAAGATCGTCAATTTCAGATAGCGAATCGATAACGATAAAACCTACCCCGTTTTTTACCGCGTATTCAAGATCCGAATATGATTTATTATTTCCGTGAAAACATATGTTTTCCATAGGAAAACCTACGCTTAG
>CAJOMM010000124.1 GCA_905235765.1 uncultured Clostridia bacterium | reverse complement strand
TTAACCGTTTTTGAAAAATCAAAACCTTCAGAGTTATTGATTGAATTTTTTTCTCGTTCTAATTTTTCTATATACGCTTTATTCTCGGCAAAAATATCGGGAGCGGCGTTATTTTCTTGTTCAACGTTTGAAAAATCGTTTATAACGACGGATTTCTTTCCGCTATCTCCGAATGTTAAAGTGCCAAACCGTTGTTTATCTTTGGCCGCCCATGTCAAATCAGGAGCATTATGTTTGACAAAATCTTCTGTGTTTTTATTGGTTAAAACCTCGCTTTTTTCTGTAACAATATCTAACGCTTCACTACTTCCGTCGAGAACTTTCGAAACAACGGAAAAAACAGACGAATATACTATTTGATTGTTAGAAAATCTAACGTCCGTCTTGTTAGGATGAACGTTTACGTCCACAGTTTCCGGAGGAAGGAAAATCTGAAGAGAAAAAAACGGATATTGTCGTTTCATAAGATAAGCCGAGTAAGCGTTTGAAATAGCGACAGATATCGTCTGATTGATTATGTATCTTCCGTTCAAAAAAACCGATTGATAATTTCTGTTCGGCTTTGAATAAAAAGGCTTCCCAATATAACCTTTAATTTTAATTCCGTTTTTCTCCGTGTCGACGTAATAGCAGTTTTTTATAACGTCTACCCCGTACACGGACAGAAAGGCAGATTCTTCACCGTCGCCGAAAGACTGAAAAAAAGGCTTATCGTTAGCAACGTATTTAAATGCAATATTCGGATTCCCCAAAATAAATCTTGACATCAAAGAAGTTATCTCGTTTTCTTCACTTTTTTCCGATTTAAGGAATTTTTCCCTTGCAGGCGTATTGAAGAAAATATTTTTCACAGTAACCTCAGTTCCGTTTGCGGCAGCGCAATCTGAAATTTCTTCGTTTTCTCCGCCTTCCGTATATATCATCGCGCCGTTTTCTTGATTTAACGGCTTTGATACGATACTTAATTTCGATATAGACGCTATACTTGCAAGCGCTTCTCCTCTAAATCCTAAAGAAGAAATAATATCTAGATCTTCAACTTTAGAGATCTTGCTGGTTGCGTGTGGCAATATTGCCTTTTTAAGCTCTGTTTTCTCTATACCGGACCCGTTATCCGTAACTTTAATCGAACTGATACCGCCGCGCTGTATTTCTACAATCAAGGAACTTGCTCCGGCGTCAATGGCGTTTTCCACTAGTTCTTTTACAACGGACGCAGGTCTTTCAACGACCTCTCCGGCAGCAATTCTGTTATAAACTTTACTGCTTAAAACGTTAATTTTACTCATCTATACCCCCTTTCACCTTTTCGTAAAGATCGCTTAACACCCCAAAAGCCTGCATGGGAGATAAATTATCAATATCCAATTCGCTTATTATTTTTTCCGTTTCGCTATACATTTTTTTGTCGGTATTTTGCGCGCCACCTTTGGTTATATCTCTTTTTTCCAGATTTTTTAGAATATCCTTTGCCCTATCCGTTATCTCGGAATTTACTCCGGCAAGACGCGCAACTTCTATACCGAAACTCTTATTTGCTCCGCCTCTCACTATTTTTCTCAAGAATATTATTTCATTTTGAAATTCTTTTACCGTAACTTTATAATTTTTTACTCCGTCTATAATCCCCTCGAGTTCGATGATAATGCGTGGCAAAAAGAGTTTTCGCTTTAACTTTCAGCGACAAATACTCCACTGCGGACCAAGCTATACTAAGGCCGTCGAAAGTGCTCGTTCCGCGACCGATTTCGTCGAGCAATAATAAACTGTTTTCGGTCGCATTTTTTATTATAAAAGCAAGTTCTGACATCTCAATCATAAACGTGCTTTGATCGGAAATAAGATTATCGCTCGCCCCGATTCGTGTAAATATTTTATCGGTAAGCGGAATAACGGCGTCAGCAGCAGGAACAAATGAACCTATGTGCGCCATTAAAGTTATAAGCGCGACTTGGCGCATATACGTACTTTTACCAGCCATATTCGGGCCGGTTATAATCATAGTACGGTTTTCAAAATTATCTAAAACACAATCGTTAGGGATAAACCTTTGTTTACTGATAGCCTCAACGACAGGATGTCTGCCTTCTTTAATCTGTAAAGGCGTTTTCCCGTCGGAAACTTTAGGTCTCACGTAGCCGCGCTCCTTTGCGACTGTGGCGAGAGACAACAAAACATCAAGTTCCGCAATAGCGTCTGCTGTCGTCTTAAATCG
>CAJOMM010000123.1:449-2282 GCA_905235765.1 uncultured Clostridia bacterium | reverse complement strand
TTTCTTTCGTTCTGTTTTTTCATTAAGGAATCGAGTATGTATTTTGCGCCTTTCTCTGCGGCGGAACCGTCGCTATTATATAAGAAAGTCTCAAACCTCTTTTCTATCTTAACTTTATAAATTTCTTGTTCGTTGAAAAGACGTTCCACGACGGATCTGATTTTGTCCACGTCTTCCTTTTCCACGGAAACGCCGATTTCGTTGCGAAGCGCAATCTCTACCGGTGTAATACCTATTTTTTCCCAGTTAGGATTGTTGCACTTCATCTTGGTATTTACAAACACCGCCGGACGCTTCGTCGCCATACAGAATTCAACAGCAACCGCCGACCAGTCGGTTATTATGACGTCCGAAGAATAAATGGATTTATTTGCCGAGAAGTCCGTTTCGAACGCAAGTTTATCCGCGTCGTAATCCTTGTATTTTTCAAGGATTTTAGAAAGTTTGTAGCCGTACCTTTTAACGTATTCGGGGTGGGGGCGAACCGTAACGCGATAACCCTCGCCATACAAACTTTTAATCATATCGTCAAGACAAGAATCCATAATATTGTCCTCCTGCCAGGACGGAGCGATAAGTATCTCTTTCACGGAAGACGGGTTCTTTTCTCTCTCTTTATTAGCTTTTTCGCCTGCCGCAACAAGGCTTTCCGCAAACGGGAAACCGAATTCCACGAGATTCTTCTTTTTCAGCCCGTAAACCTCTTCGATCTTAATTATTTCCTTCTTAAAGTGTTCGCCGATGCAGAATATAGTATCGAAAGCGTCGAACGCGCCTTCGCGGAAACCTAAATGCGCGCTGTACGTGTCGTGCGGCATGTAGACGTATTCCGCGTCCTTTCTTATGTAAGAACGTTTTAAGTAGAACTTGTCGAGATCCGGCGTAGTCATAACGAACATATCGGTGTCGGCAAGCATCATAAGTACCGCCGTCTTTTTAAGACCTATATAATAAGGTTTAATCCTCGGTTCTGATTTTGCAAGTTCGAATATTGCGTCTTTGGGATCGTTGGTAACGTAATGGACGACGATATTAGAGCGTTTCAAAAGCTCCTCGATAACGTCTTTATAATATTTATAGAAACCGCTCTTTTCCGAATAGAAAACGATTTTTCTTCCTGCGACGCTTTTAAATTTTTTGTAATCAACTTTTTCGCGGCGGCGATTTTCCTTAAAGTCCGGATCGTTTTTATCCTGCGAACCGAATTCTTTTGCCCTGGCAAGCGCTTTGCGGCTTGCCTCCAAAGCCTCGTAATCGACGTATTTTTTCGGATTTATCGCTAAGTTAAGTAAATACATCTGAATTATCGCCAAGATGTTTCCGGCTATCCAGTAAAGGGCAATTCCCGACGGCACGAAAAATCCCAAATACAGGGAAATGCCGACCGATATCGCCATTAAACCGTATTTATTCCAGTTGCTCTGTTCTTTTTGCAAAACGTTTGACTTGTTCTGCGTGAAAGAAAGCAGCCAAGAAGAAGCGCCGGCAAAAATCGGGACGAGAATATAAAGTCCGAAAACGTCCGAAGGTACGACGGAAAGATTCATGCCTAAAAAGTTCATATCGAACGAAGACATTTTTTGAACCATCTCCGCCATAGCCTCATTAGGTACGCCGGCTATCGGCGTGGCGGCGGTAAGAGTGCCGTTTTTAACGGCGTCTATGATGGCTATCTGACATGAAGAAGAGGAAACGCTTAACCCCAGATGTTCGGCTATCGCAGAAACGTAGTCACCGTTAAAAGAAAAGAGGTAATCTAACGGATGATAGATTATTTCCATAACGCACAAAAGAAGGAAAAGCTGAATAATAAGCGGAATAATGCTGAGCATA
>CAJOMM010000123.1:0-379 GCA_905235765.1 uncultured Clostridia bacterium | reverse complement strand
AAATTTACTTCCGGCTGTATTTTGACCATTAAAATTGAATTTTTCTGTATCCAGATATTCAGCGGAAGTATAATGATTCTCGTCGCGATGGTAAAAAGTATGATAGCAATCCCGTAGTTCCCGACGAACTCCCAAAGCCATTTCATAAGATATCCGAACGGAATACTTATATAAGACATAATTTCTCCTTAAAAATCAATCCGTTAAACATTTTTCGTAATGAACGTGTGATTTTTCTTCCCAATTGTTAAAATTTTTAGCCGCGCCCGTTATCTCGTAGACGTACTCGTCCATACTGCTCGCCATATAAGTTTGCCAAACGTAGCGGCGAATCTGATCTTCGTTTTCAGGCACATCGAACACGGATTTACCGTAATCC
>CAJOMM010000122.1 GCA_905235765.1 uncultured Clostridia bacterium | reverse complement strand
CAAAAAGCAAATACCCCTAAAAATTTATATTTGCCTTTTTTATTTATTTCTTAAACACAAATACGTACTTTCCCGTTGGCAGTTAAAAGAAGTCGAAATCGCCGAAAATTTGGAAGAAATAAAATAAAACTCGTCTGAACTTCAAAAGTTCAAACGAGTTCTTTTTGACGGAGTAACGCAATTACCATCCGAACTTTTTACCGTCGTAAACGATATGGTCTTCTTATCTTCCGTGTAATTTAAGTACAATTCTGCGTGGTTGTCATATACGAATATGGCGTTTACAAAACCGTCTATTAGTTTCTGTTTGCCTTCTCTCGTAGACAAATCCAACTTTTTGAACTTGTATATTCCGAACTCTATCTGCTCCTGCGTAAGCAAGGGCTTTTTTATCTGTTCCTGTAACAGTTTGATTTCCTGTTGTTTTTTTGTCTCTTCAAGTTCCTGTAAGCGTTTTGTGGAAGATTCCGATACAAAGCCTTGTTCAGCCGCTTTTATCAGATTGTCAATTCGCTTTTGCGTTTCGTTGATCTGTTCCTGTATTCTCGGGACCATCGAATTCTCTTTCAACTGCGCCTCATACAGCCGTTTTGCCAATAATTCGATTTTATTGTTATCTTCCAAGAATTCTATTATCGCATTGATAACCGCATTTTCTATGACGTCCTTTTTAACGGGCTTTTTCTTGCATTTGTGCCTGCGGGAGTTAACGCATTTATAGTAGTAATGTTTGCGCCCCGTTTTGCTCGTTCCGCTCTCGCCGTTCATAATAGCGCCGCAATGCCCGCAAAAGAGTTTCGTAGTTAAAATATAATCGTCCTCTGCTTTATGTCTTGACGGCGCACGCTTATTTTTCACAAGTAATGCCTGCACCTTTTCAAAAGTTTCTTTATCGACGATTGCAGGCATAGCGTCGGGAATAGCAACCTCGCCAAAACGGTATTCGCCTATATATTTGCGGTTAGAAAGCATTCGCTGTATGAAGTTGTAAGATATGGACTTGCTGGCCACGGGCAATCAAGGTGTCTTTTATTTCTTTCATCTTCTTGCCGTCTGCGTACATCTCGAAAACTTCTCGGACAATTTGCGCCGCCGGCGGATCTATTTGATAACGCCTGTCCTTATCTACCGTATAACCGAAAGTTCTCGTGCCGCCGTTGGCTTTTGCTTTCAATGCGTTTTCGGTCAATCCGCGTTTAACCTTTTCCGCAAGTTCGACGGAGTAGAATTCGGCATAGCCTTCAAGCAGAGATTCCAGCAGGATGCCTTCCGCGCCTTGCGAGATAACTTCCTTTGCCGATAACACTCTCACGTTATTCTTCTTCAATATGGCTTTATAATAAGCCGAATCATAACGATTACGGGCAAAACGGTCTAACTTTCACACAAGAACAATATCAAACAGATGACGGTTGCTGTCTTTTATCATCTGCTGAAAGGCAGGGCGGTTATCCGTCTTTGCGGACAAAGCACGGTCAATGTAAGTATCAACGACGGTTATATCGTTATAGTCCGCATATTCCTTGCACTCACGGAGTTGACCTTCAATGCTTTCTTCTCTTTGGTTGTCCGAACTATAACGGGCGTAAATTACGGCTCTCATTGATTTTGCTCCTTCAGAAGTTTGATGACCGCTTCTTTGAGTTTGGCATTTGCAGGAGAATTCGGCTCGAAGCACATTTCCACGAACTCCATCATTTTATCGTCGTTTAATTCCTTTGGTTGATATTGATAGAGTTTGCCTTGCGGGCTGTCCGCCCTGCCGACGAGAAAATCCATAGAAATGTCAAAATAATCGGCGTATTTGATAAGCAGCTCGATAGGCGGCAAGTGTTCGCCCGTTTCATAGCGGGCAATCAACGGTTGAGCGACGCCTAACTTTGCCGCCAACTTCGCTTGCGACAATTTCACGCCGGCACGCAACTCTTTTAACCTCTTTGAAACAATGTCGTTCAACATAATCTTCCCCTAATAAGGTTTTCTTTATTATACCACCTTCTATTATATTTGTCAATACTTTTAATTGATTATATCAATACGATTTATATATTTTTTATATTTCCGATAAAATTTTTACTTCCCAAAAATAAAAATAACTTGATTTTGGGAACGAAATGTGTTATAATATTTTCGAGGTGATAATATGAAACTGATTGAACGCGAATTCTATCTTGAAAAAATGAAAAACGTGATTGGTACGCCTGACATTAAGGTCATTACGGGTGTTCGCCGTAGCGGAAAGTCAAAACTTATGGAATCGTTTAAGCAATATGTTTTGAAAAGCGTTTCGGAAGCAAACGTCATTCACATCAATTTTAACCTTGCGAAGTTTGAAAAACTGAAAGAATACCACGCTCTGAACAAATATATTGAAGCCGCTTACGTTGACGGGAAAGATAATTTTGTCTTGATAGACGAAGTCCAACTTTGCCCGAATTTTGAGTTGACGATAAACAGCCTTCATGCGGAAGAACAATACGATATTTATATTACAGGTTCAAACGCTTTCCTTTTAAGCTCTGACCTTGCCACGCTGTTCACGGGCAGGACGTTTGAAATAAAGGTTTATCCATTTTCGTTTAAGGAATATCTTGCATACTTCGGTAGCCAAAATATCTACGATTCTTTTGAAAACTATGTCAAAGACGGCGGTATGTCAGGCTCGTATCTTTATAAGGATACAGAAGCAAAGTACGATTATATCAAAGACGTTTTTGATACTCTTATTGTCAGAGATATCAGGCAAAAATACAATATCAAAAATCCGCACCTGATGGATAGGTTAGTGGACTATCTGATGGACAATATTTCAAACCTGACTTCCGCTCGGAATATAGCCGACACACTAACCGTTAATAAAGACAAAATCAATCATAAAACGATTGGAAAATATATTCAGTATCTATGTAAC
>CAJOMM010000121.1 GCA_905235765.1 uncultured Clostridia bacterium | reverse complement strand
CGTAGGAAGAGTAGACGACGTCATAAAGTCTTCAGGTTACAGAATAGGTCCGTTTGAGATAGAAAGCGTTATAATGGAACTTCCGTACGTTTTAGAGTGTGGTGTTTCGGCTGAGCCTGATGAAGTCAGAGGACAGGTTGTAAAGGCAAGTATAGTCTTGGTAAAAGGCAAAGAAGGCAGCGAAGAACTGAAGAAAGAGATTCAGAATTACGTAAAGAGCAAGACCGCGCCGTATAAATATCCGAGGATAGTGGTGTTCAGGGACTCTCTTCCCAAGACCGTATCCGGCAAAATAATAAGAAATCAACTGTAAATTAAAGCGCCGACCGAGAGGTCGGCGCTTTCCATATATTCTTCACCGCCCCACGGCACGCCGTGGGGCGGTGAAGTTTTAAATATATGCTTTGCGATGGAGTTTTAACGAAATTCGCTATCGCAATTTTTTCCGTCAATATTTTGAAAAATATTAATTATTTAAACGGTTCTAACTTCTGAGATTTTTAAATACAATTTAATATATAAAAAAAGAGCAGGCAAAATCGGCGTAATATCAAAATCTTTGACAATATCCGCGGTTTTTTTTATTTTCGGAGCAATTAAAATGTATTTTACTTGTCTTAAAAAAAGAAGTCTTATAATATTTGCCGTATTTTTGGCATTGGGAATATTTTCAGCGGTAACGTTATCTTTTTCCGGCGCTTACGCCGTATTTTACGGAAGTAATTTGCGAAAACTTCCGATATATTCCGTAGAAAGGCAGGATAAAAAGATAGCTATATCTTTTGATTGCGCTTGGGGTGTTGATTATACCGATAAACTTCTTTCCGCAATGCGGCAAGAAAACGTAAAGTGTACTTTCTTTGCAGTGGAGTTTTGGTCGCTAAAATATCCCGAATACCTTCTTAAAATAAGTCAAGAGGGGCACGAAATAGGAACTCATTCCGCAACGCACCCTTACATGTCTAAACTCGACAAAACTGCTATCGTTAAGGAGCTGACGACGTCTTCCGCCGCTATTGAAAAAGTTACGGGTAAAAAGGTCGAACTTTTCCGACCACCCTACGGTGATTACGACGATTTGCTTATAGAAACAGCTGAGGAATTGGGGTTTTACACAATACAGTGGTCTGTGGACAGTTTAGATTGGAAAGACCTTTCTGCAAACGAGATAGTGCAAAGGGTCGTTAAAAGAGTAAAAAGCGGCGCTATAGTTTTATTTCACAATCAGGGGCTGCATACTGCCGAAGCAATTCCTACGATAATAAAAACGTTGAAAGCCGAAGGTTACCAATTTGTTCCCATAGGGGAACTTATATATAAAAGCGATTATAAAATTTTGCCGGACGGCACGCAAAGGTCGCTGATATGCGTTTGAAATTCTTTTGGAGGAAATATATATGAACAATTTAACGGAGAAAAACAATAAGGTTTTTATCAGCGGCGAGATAGTGTCGGAAGCGGAATTTTCACACGAAGTTTACGGCGAAGGATTTTACGAGATGAACGTTTTGGTGAAACGCCTTTCCGGGCAAGGCGACGTTCTTCCCGTAACTGTTTCGGAAAGGCTTATACAGGATAAAGACCTGAAAACGGGGAGCGTGATAAACGCTTTGGGGCAATTCAGAAGCTACAACAAGTTGGTGGACGGTAAAAGCAGGCTTATGCTTACGGTGTTCGTAAGGGAAATTCTCGATTACGCACCGGTGAAAAACCCTAACAGTATCGTCTTGTCCGGGTATATCTGCAAACCGCCGGTTTATAGAACAACTCCTTTCAACAGGGAGATTGCGGATATTTTGATTGCGGTGAACCGATCTTATAATAAATCTGACTATATACCTTGCTTGGGGCAGAAACGCGAGATTTGCTAAAAATCTCGAAGTGGGCGAGAAAATAGCCATCGCCGGACGAATTCAGAGTAGAGAATATCAGAAAAGAATTTCAGACGAAGAAATAAAAATAATGACGGCGTATGAAGTTTCCATAAGCAAACTCGCAGCCTATGAAAACGCCGAAGAATTCGATACGGAAGAAGAATTTAATTCAATAGGATTGGGAATAGAATCACCGAATAACGAGTTTATTCAAAGATAGATTGTTACGCAACCTTGTTTCTAAAAATGAGGTTGCGTTTTTTTAGCCGGAGATGTGGTACTAAAACGAAAGGTAGATTGACTGCTTTTACAGTCAATCTACCGGTTAAAGTGGGCAAACGCCCTTTCTTTGGCAGGGGTAGCTGGATTCGAACCAACGAAGTGACGGAGTCAGAGATTTGAAAATTAAGACAAAATCATCAAAAAACCGCTGACTTAAAGCTTGTCGCCCCGCATTTTGCCCCACTATTTAATATTTTTCTATAAAACCTGTAATATAAGCCGATAAGATTACCTGTAAGATTTCCTGCAAGTTATTGACTTTATTTTTTTGTTATGTTAAAATTATTCCGTAGTTAAAAGGAGACAAAATGGATCCTTATGATATTACCGAAGAAATGCTTTCTTTAACTTCTGAAATAATGGAATTGCTTGGCGAACTTAAAAACGTAAACGATCTTGAAAAATTGCCGAGACTTCGGAGAGTAAACAGGATCAAATCTATACACTCGTCGCTTGCGATAGAGAATAACACGCTTTCATTAAGTCAGGTAACGGACGTTTTGGAAGGCAAACGCGTTTTAGGACCGGAAGATGATATTATTGCCGTTAAAAACGCTTTTGAAGTGTATAAAAAAATTGATGAATTAAATCCGTTTTCTGTTAAAGACTTGGAAAAAGCGCACGGGATAATGATGAAAGGGCTTGTAGAAGAGGCAGGGCAAATCAGGACTTCGCCCGTCGGCGTAATAAACAATAAAGGGAAAGTTATTCACGTCGCCCCGCAAGCGTCAATGGTAAACGGTTTATTAACACAGTTATTTTCTTGGCTTAAAACCGGCAATGCGCATATGCTAATAAAATCAAGTGTGTTTCATTACGAATTCGAGTTTATTCACCCGTTCCGCGACGGCAACGGCAGAATGGGAAGGCTTTGGCAAACTGCACTACTCGCGAGTTGGAAACCTATATTCGAGTGGATACAGATAGAAAGCATTATAAAAGACAATCAGGACGAGTATTATAAGGCGATAACGCTTTCCACTTCGGAAGGGAAATCTAATCGTTTTATAGTGTTTATGCTTAAAACCATAAAAGCGTCTTTACAGGACATTATCAAGGATTCGAGAAATCATTATAACCATATAAATAATCAGATAACCGCGCTTATGGCGGTTATAGAAAGTTATCCTATGTCGCTTACGGAACTGATGGAAAAAGTCGGGTTAAAGGACAGGGATACTTTCCGTAAGAACTATATAATACCCGCTATTGAAGCGGGGCTTATCGGTATGACCGAACCCGATAGACCGACGAGCAAAAATCAAAAATATTTTAAGATTTAAAAACGGTTTCTATGAACCGTTTTTTTAATAAATATGTTCATAAAATTCACATTATTAAAAACAAAAAGGTGTAAAAAGTTCACAAAATGTTTGGAAGTATAATTTAATTATGTCAGCGATTTGAAAATTAAGACAAAATCATCAAAAAACTGCTGACTTAAACCTTGTCGCCCCGCGAATTTCCCCACAATTTACATCATTTTCCCAAAAAACTTGTATTTTTTATATTAAAAAACCATATAAAACTTGTAAATTATTATTGCATTTTTATACTAAAACTTGTATAATATTAACGAAGGAGTGAGTATGGAAAGAATAAAATTAAACGAGTTAAAGGCTTGGTATGCAAAAAAACGCAGAAAACCGTTAGTGATTTGGGGTGCAAGACAAGTCGGTAAAACGTATTTGGTTAAAACTTTATTTGCGGAAAAAGAGTTTGACGATTTTGTGTACATTGACTTAAAGAAAGACGA
>CAJOMM010000120.1 GCA_905235765.1 uncultured Clostridia bacterium | reverse complement strand
GGTAAAAACGTTTTGGTAAAAGCGTGCGGAACAACCGAAATTCAAGAGGATTAAATATAGTTTCGGGGAAGTAAACACCCCCAAACGACGTATAGATTAAAAAATTAAAAACGTTTCTAAGCGAGATTCGTTTAGAAAATAAATAAAAAAGGAGAAAACATTATGAGTAAAATTTTTGAACCGGCAACAGATTTTGCCTTTAAACCTGCAGACTTCGTTCCGTTTAAAGACAGAGAACTTTGCGAAAAGTTAAGGAAGATGAGCGGAACAGATCTCGAAAAGCACGAGAGCTGGCAGCACCCCGACTTTAAAGTTAAAGTCATGATGAACCCGCACCCCGTTCTTATTGCGACGCTTTTTTCGAGGATAAAAGAGGCGTCCGAAAAGGGCAAGAAGTTCACTATGATTCTCGGAAACCCCGAACCGGAAACCTATATTCCGCTTTCGCAACTTATCAACTACTTTAAGGTAGATTGCCGCAACGTTCATATTTTCGCTATGGACGAGTGGGCGGACGATCAGGGGCATATCGCGCCTGAGACGTATAAGGCAGGCTTTGCGCATTCTATGCTCAAATATCTCGTATACAACATAGACGAGAAATTGCGTATGCCTTTAAGTCAGGTACATTATCCCACCAACAAAAACATCGCGAATTATTCGGATATGATAACCGAAACGGGCGAAGGCGGCGCAGATATTTGTTCGTCGTCTCCCGGCTGGACGGGACACATGGCGTTTATAGACCCCGTAGAAGAATTTACTTCCGCAAAAGATATAGACGAGTGGCTTAATATGAAAGCGCGCCTCGTAAAACTTCATCCGCTTACTGTTGCGCAAAACTCGTTGCACGGCGTATTCGGTCAATCGGGTTACGTGGCGGACGTTCCTCCTATGGCGGCGACGATTGGTCCCGTAGACGTAAAGAACGCGAGAGAAAGAATAGAAGTTCACGCACTTCTTACCAACAACACTTTCTCTTCTTGGCAGCGTATGACTTCGAGGCTCGTTTTACACGCGCCCGTAACGCCTTTGATTCCGAGTTCTATGTTACAGCTTATGAACACTCAGGTTTACGTCAGCGACGAACTTGCCGCTCCGTTTGAGTGCTGGGAAAAGGTTGGATATTAATGAAGGTTTCATATAAAGGTAACGTCGTAACCAATGAAGTGGTTTTACCCGATTTATTCGTTACGGTCGATAACGGAACTATAACTTACGTAGGCAAAGAAGAGCCGAAAGACGGTAAAATAGTCGATTACTCCGGTAAATACATATTGCCGGGGTATATCGATATACATTGTCACGCAAGCGCAAAAAATATGGCGACAGACGACCCGAAAGAGGTCGCGGAGTATCACTTATCGTACGGCACGACTTCTATGCTTTTAACGTATTATAGGGACGTGCCTCACGAAAAACTTTTAACTTGTTTAGAGCAGGTAAAAGGGCTTATCGGGAAAAGTAACGTTATCGGCGCGCATTTGGAAGGGCCTATATTAAACGCGAACCGCGGTACAGGTAGCGGTTTAAAGCAGGAATTTCCGGATAAAACCAAATATATGAAATATATCGAGAGCGGAGTCGTCAGGCAATGGACGTGTTCGCCCGAAGTAGACGGCGTGGCGGACATGATAAAGGATATATCCGCCGCAGGGATTGTTCCGGCGATAGGGCACAGCGACGCGTCGTATTTACAGGTAAAATCCGCTTACGACTCAGGCGCAAGACTTACTACGCATATTTTCGACGCGACGGGAATTACAAGAGACGAAAGTACTATGGGCGGCACGGAAGACGTATCGTTTGACGAAGCGTGTATGCTTATGGACGATATGTATTATGAAGTTATCTGGGTACACGTCAAAAAAGAGAAACTTGCCTTGCTCGTTAAGACTGTTGGTATCGACAGAGTTATTGCTATAACGGATAGTTTTTTAAGCGACGGAAATATGGACAGCGATATAAACGTATTTTACAAAGCCGACGGGCGAGCGTCGCTTTCGGGCAGTAAACTCACGATGGACAGAGTTGCGGCAAAATTTATTCAGCGCAGGGTATAGCCCCGTCGAGGTGGCGAAAATGACTTCTTATAATGCGGCAAAACTTTTAACGCTTAGTGACCGCGGAGAAATTGCAGTAGGCAAAAGGGCAGACCTGGTAATTGCAGATGAACACATGTCGCTTGTAGACGTCATAACTTTATAAATAGCCGTTAGTTTTCGAATTATACAAAAATTTAGCCCTCGCAAGGATTTCCTTGCGAGGGCTTTTTAAGTCGCCATAAAATCCAGCAATGCTGAAATAACAGGGAAGCCGTAGTTGGCGTCTGTAAGAGTAAAATTTTGTAAAAATACAGGAGTCGGTATAGGAGAAGGGAATACAAAATTAAGTCTTAAACAGAAACAGTTGACGTTTCCTAATCTTAAAAATCTTGAACTTTCTCGATATAGTGCGTTGAACGGCCTTACC
>CAJOMM010000119.1 GCA_905235765.1 uncultured Clostridia bacterium | reverse complement strand
TTTATTGTACAAAACCGAACTTACATTTTGTCAGCAACGCGCTAACTTAACATTTTCATAGAGGTAATTTTATGGATTATACAGAATACTTTTTCAATTTAGCATCGCAGATAACAACGTTTATTATGGCGGCAGGCATCGGCATTTGCGTGCTGTGTCTGTTCCAGATACACCGCACTCGCTTTACAAAATCGGGCAAAAATTTTTTCCGTGTATTCTTTTCTATGGTTCTCGCCTATCTTGTCGCCCACTTAACGAGAGAACAGTTCGGGGTTTTCCCCAGTTCTCGTCCGGAAGTTGCGGTTATCTTCGCAAAAGCGTTTACTTTAATTGAGTTTTTATTGACGGGCGGTATGGCTTTTATCGTTACGCTCCTTCTTATTTATGCCACCCATCTCGATCGGCTGAAAAAAACATTTTACGTTAGTTCCATTATCCTTATTTCTCTAAATGGCATTGCGCTTATTATAGGCGCGTTCACCGATTTATTCTACCATTTCGATATCGTTGGGCAAGACACATATACCGTAGTTTATTCCCGTTCAAATCTTTACATTTTGTCGAATATTCCGCAAGTCCTTTTGCTTTTGCTTGACGCATATATTCTCCTCCGCCACGGCAAAAACCTGGATAAACGATTACGCATTGCGTTTTGGATATACATCGCGGCTCCGATAGTCGCCGCAATCGTGCAGATATTCCTTTACAAAATACAATTCGTCGCCTTAGCAACCGTCGTTGCAACGGTTTATATGTTTTACGCCGTCCTTGCTATTCAGGCTGAAGAATACGAAAAACAACAAAAAGAGGCTTCAAGGCTTGATATGGAGCTTTCGATGGCTACAAAAATACAGTCGGATATGTTGCCGAATATATTCCCTGCCTTCCCGGACAGGAAGGATTTCGATATTTACGCCACAATGGATCCGGCAAAAGAAGTCGGCGGAGACTTTTACGATTTCTTTCTTATCGACAACGACCACCTTTGTATGGTTATGGCGGACGTTTCGGGAAAGGGTGTTCCGGCTGCTCTTTTTATGATGGCTTCTAGAATTATCCTTGCTAATCATGCAATGCTCGGTAAGTCTCCGGCTCAGATTTTGACGGACTCCAACGCCTCTATTTGCTTGAATAACCGCGAAGAATTATTTGTAACCGTATGGCTTGGAATACTCGAAATTTCCACAGGAAAACTAACCGCTTCAAACGCCGGACACGAATATCCCTTTATTAAAACTCCGGACGGAAAATTTGAAAAGATAAAAGATAAACACGGATTCGTTATCGGCGGTTTTAAAGACGCAAAATATAAAAATTATGAAATACAGCTTGAAAGCGGATCAAAAATATTCCTTTATACAGACGGCGTGCCGGAAGCGACCGACGCAAACAAAACGCAATTCGGGATGGACAGGATGGTTTCCGCGCTGAATATTTCGCCTAACGATCCGCCAAAAACGATTTTGAAAACCGTACGCAAAAAGGTTGACGAATTTGTGAATAACGCCGAGCAGTTCGACGATATTACAATGCTTTGTTTAGAATACAAAGGCGCAGGCAACACTCAAAATAAAAATTAAAATCTATAAACTCTATTCGCTCAAAAAACACCCCTTTTGGGGTGTTTTTTGAGCGTTTTATATTATTAACGTTTTGAAAGTTTTGGGAATAAAATAAAAAAGGAGGACTTAATAATGTTTAATTATTCTAATAATCAGGAAAACACCCCTTATTCAAAATACAACACCAACGGCGGTGTGGTAGATTTTGACGCCCTGCAAAAAGCAAGGCAAGATCTGATAAGTGAAATCGATGCAATCCTTGAATACGACGCGCATTTACATACTACGACGAACGAACTTGCAAAACTAACCTGGAAAGATATAAAAGACGAAGAACTCGTACATGTCGGCGAACTGTTAGCACTACTCAATTATTTGGATCCTTCTCAAAAACAATTTGTTGATAAAGGTTTCGCCGAATTCACGGAAAGGATGAAGTAATTA
>CAJOMM010000118.1:618-2721 GCA_905235765.1 uncultured Clostridia bacterium | reverse complement strand
TTATCGAAAATCTTCACTTGGAATATTTATGGTAATTACTATTATATGCGACGTTTCCGGAGAGGCAAATAACGGAACCACCATGGCGACTTATAACCTGATTAGGTTTCTTGCTAAAAATGGTCATAAATTGCGCGTGGTTTCCGTATGCGGATACGACGTGGAAAATGTAGAGAACTATTTCGTTCGTCCGTTTAAGGCCGGACCTATCGTCAAAAACGTTCTTAAACGAAACGGCGTCGTTCTGGCAAGGAAGGACCAAAAAGTCATAAGGCGCGCCATAGAGGGCTGCGACGTCGTCCATCTTCAACTTCCCTTTAAGTTAGGTAAAGAGGCTCTGAAAATCGCCAAGGAACTCAATAAACCGGTTACCGCAAGCTTTCATTGTCAGGCGGAAAATATTACCGCGCATATCGGATTGATGAAATGCAAAACGATTAACGACTTAATTTATAAGCATTTTTACAAAAGCGTATACAGATACTGCGATATTATACACTATCCCACGCAGTTCATTAAAGACGTTTTCGAAAGTACAACCGGATGCAAAATTCCCGGTTTGGTTATTTCCAACGGTGTAAAAGAAGCATTTTTCGCCGACGTCGAAAAAAAACGCTTGTCGGACAAGTTTACGATTATATGTTCGGGAAGGTACAGTAAAGAAAAACACCAACAGACGCTTCTGAACGCCGTTTGGCGTTCGGGATACAAGGATAATATTAAAATTATACTCGCAGGTTCGGGACCTTGTAAAAAACGTCTGGGAAAATTAGCGAATAAATTAGGACTTGATTGCCACTTTAATTTTTATTCTCAGGAAGAGTTGGTGAGAGCGTTGCACGGCAGCGACCTTTACGTACACACTTCAGTCGTTGAAATAGAGGCTATTTCGTGTACGGAAGCGATTGTTTGCGGACTTGTGCCGGTCATAAACGATTCGCCACTTTCCGCGACGAGAAATTTCGCGCTAACGGAAGATAATTTGTATAAGAAAAACGACGCGGATTCGCTTGCTCAAAGGATAAAGGATTTTTATCTGAATCCGCTTAAAACAGAAGAAATACGTCGGCAGTACGAAGTTATGAAAGATTCTTTCAAACAGTCGGAATGTATGAAGAGTATGGAAGAAATGCTTTTTTCTGCCGGACAGAAAAACAGGTAATGAAAAAGATTTATAAGGTTAAAGACCCAATCAACGACGATTTCGCCGAAACAGGAATTAAACACAAACCGCTGCCAAACGACTACGTCTATTTTAAGAGAGGAATATTCCGTAGGACAGGGGCGTTTTTGTTATATTATTTTATTGCATTGCCTTTTGTTTTTTTATATACGAAAATAAAGTATCACGAAAAAATAGTCGGAAGAAAAAAATTGAAACCTTACCGTAAGGGTGGGTATTTTATTTACGGCAACCATACCAGACTTTCGGGCGACGGTTTTACGCCTGCCGTTATCAATTTTCCGAAAAAATCTTATATAATCGCCAATTCGGATTGTGTCGCAATACCGGGCGTTAAAAGGATAGTGGAGGATCTCGGCGCGATTCCGTTGCCGGATGATTTCAAAGGCATAAAGAATTTTCGCGAAGCCATCAAAGAACATGTGCGGCAAGGTCATGCCGTCGTGATATATCCCGAAGCGCATATTTGGCCGTATTATACGGATATTCGACCGTTTTCGGACGTTTCCTTCCGTTATCCTGCGGAAAACAATAAACCGGTATTTTGTTTTACCGTAACTTATAGGAAAAGGAAACTGGTAAAAACACCCAAAACGGTCGTATATATTGACGGTCCGTTTTTCGCCGAAGGAGAGGGCGTGAAAGAAAGACAGCGCAGTTTACGCAATCAAGTTTATGAAAGCCTTGTTAAAAACGCGAAAACATCGGATTATAAATATGTAGAGTACGTGTTTGAATAAAAAATTTTAGTAAAAGTGGGAAAACTGGTCAAAATAAATTGACAACGGCTTATAAATTGGATATAATACTAAGGCATTTAGCGAAAAAGATGTTTTTGTTAAAGAGATATGGCGGCGTAGCTTAGATGGTTAGAGCGGCCGGTTCATACCCGGCAGGTCGGCGGTTCGACTCCACCCGCC
>CAJOMM010000118.1:0-569 GCA_905235765.1 uncultured Clostridia bacterium | reverse complement strand
CCACCCTTTCACGGTGGTATCATGGGTTCGATTCCCGTAGGGGTCACCAGATAGTATAAAGGCGAACCCGTTTCCATTAGGAGACGGATTCGCCTTTATTTTCGACATAAACAAATTTAGAAAATAGCAAAGCTTTTTTTTAAGAGGAAAAACAAAGGAGAAACAATTATGAAAATTGAAACTTACAAAGTAATAATTGAAGATGAGTTTGATGGTATTGAAATGTTAAAAGCATTAGAAAGAAAAGGCCGAACTTGTTATAAGAGTGAACATAAAATTACAGATGATTCTTATCGATTGTTTTTGAATAATATCATTAGAAGTGGACATGAGTCAGTTTTAGAGCATGAAAAAATAAGTTTAAGAATCATATGTGATCGAGGTGTATCTCATCAAATAGTTAGGCACAGGATTGGTAGCTACTCTCAGGAAAGCACTAGATATTGCAATTATCAAGCAGAAAAATTTGGGAGACAAATAACTGTAATTAAGCCGAATTATTTAAAGCCTGAACAATATCAAATATGGATGCAGGCAATGCAAAATGCCGAAGATAGTTATTTTAATTT
>CAJOMM010000117.1:5025-6908 GCA_905235765.1 uncultured Clostridia bacterium | reverse complement strand
GTAAGCCCCACTTACGCCTACCTTAACGTTTACGACGGGCTTTTATATCATTACGACTGTTATCGTCTTTCCTCTGGAGAAGAAGCCGAACTTCTCGGGCTTACCGATTATTTTAACGGCGACAATATCTGTCTTATAGAGTGGGCGGAAAATATAGAAAGCGTTCTTCCGAAAGGCTGCAAAACGGTTACGATCGAAAAGACCGGCGAAAATTCGAGGAGCATAGAATTATGAACTATATTGCGATAGACACTTCGGGCGAAAGTATGACGATCGTAGTGTGTAAAAACGATAAAATTCTGACTTTTTTCGACGAGGATTGCGGAGTTTCTCACTCGGTAAAACTTATGGAAGATACGGAAAAACTTCTTATTAAAGCAGGTCTTAAATTAGAAGACGCCGATTTTTTCGCCGTGGTAACGGGCGCAGGTTCTTTTACGGGCATAAGAATAGGGGTGGCGACCGTTAAAGCGCTGTGTTTAGCGTATAAAAAGCCTTGCCTTAATATAACTTCTTTCGATACAATCGCATACAATAAAGAGAAAGGCAAAGTTCTTGCCGTTATAGACGCAAAACACGACGGGTATTATATCTGCGGATATGAGGATCAAAAGGTAACCGTGCCGCCGCTTTTCGTGCACGGAAAAGACCTCGAAAATTATTCGGACTATGAATTTCTGTCCGTCAAAGACTTAAAGGAAATCTCCGCGAAAGGAGTTTCCGTTGCGGACGGTTTAATAAAAGCGATAGATAAGAAGAAGGGGCTTTCGACATATTCGTACGACACGGTAACGCCTCTTTACGTTCGTAAAAGTCAGGCGGAGGAAAACGCATGATTTTTCGCAAAGCGGAGATAAAAGACGCTTCTTTTATGGCGAAATGGAAGGATTACGGCTTTTCCGATTGTTGGACGGAGAAAATGTTAAACGAATCTTTTTCCTTCGGAACGCTGAACGGCTTAATCGCCGCCGAGGGAGACGAAGATATAGGTTATATAACGTACTGTGCGGCAGGAGATACCGCCGACGTGCAAATAGTTTTCGTCGTTCCGAAGTTCCGCCGCAGGGGAGTGGGGCAAAAACTCCTTCTCGGCGCGGAAAAAGAACTTAAAGATTCCGCCGTAAAAAAAATTTTTCTGGAAGTCAGAGAGTCTAACGCCGCGGCGATAGGGCTTTACGGGAAAATCGGGTTTAAGCAAATATCCGTCAGGAAAAAATACTATGCGGACGGCGAAGACGCTTTGGTTATGTTAAAGGAGATATAAAATAGACGAGAAAATCGTTTATACACGAGAATCGGGAGACCTCTTGTTTTTGCACGGATACGGCTGTACGTTTAACACCTTTTATCGCCAGACTGTCTTTTTCGAAAGGTATTTCAGCGTATACGGTTTGGACTTAAAAGGTTTCGGAGACAACCGTGAAATGCCGTACCCTTATTCTCTCGACGACTATATTCTCGAAGTGAAGGAATATATCTATAAAAAAGGAATAAAAACGCCGTCGGTCATCGCGCACTCTTTCGGCGGCAGAATAGCCGTCAAGATGGCGGCGGAAGACGAAAAGGCGTTCGACAAGATAGTTTTAACCGGCGCTGCCGGATTGAAACCGCGTTTTTCTTTGAAAAAAACGCTTAAAAAACGCACTTTTTCCCTTTTGAAACGTTTTTTGCCCAAAGAAAAATTGTCAGGGTTTTATTCTGAAGACTATCGGTCGCTTTCCCCCGTCATGCGCGAAAGTTTCATAAAGATAGTGAACGAATACGTTGACGGACTTCTTGACAGAATAAACAATCCTACGCTTATAATTAACGGTGAAAACGACAAGGAAACGCCCCCTTATTCGGCGAAGCGTTTTCATAAAGGAATAAAAAACAGCAAACTC
>CAJOMM010000117.1:0-4993 GCA_905235765.1 uncultured Clostridia bacterium | reverse complement strand
GCGCCCTTAAAATTCAATTCGGAGGTGAGAGAGTTTTTACTCGAAGATTATGTTTCCGATAGGTATAGATAATTTTTCGGATATTTTTTCAGGTTTTTCGCTCGTTGCGCTTATATCTATAAGCGCGATAAACGCCGCGCTGTTGTTTTTTGCCTCCATAAAATTTATGCTTGTTTTGCAACAGAGCGGATATCACGGCAAAAAGTATTTTAAGTGGCTTTTAAGTCCTGAAACGCCGTATATGTCCAGGTTTATGCTGTTGTGCCTTCTGGGCTTTCTGTTCTTCTGCGTTCTGGGAACCTGCTTTTCTTACGTTGGGAACGTTGCGGCGTCTTACGTGGGATTTGCGTCTTATCTGGTGTTTATTATAACTTATATAGATTCTGAAAAGAACGTAAACGCCAAGGCCCCCTTAAAAAGGACTAAAAGGCTTGTGAGACTTTCCATTACTTACTGTGCTTTTCGCGGCGACTTTCGGGCTTTTGGTTTTGCTCAACTTTATCGCTTACGCTATCGGAAGCGAAATCGTCGGTATACTCAGATATTCTCTCATTTGCGCAATGCCCCTTTTATGTCCGTTTCTTTTGTTTTTGGCATACTGCGTCAACGAACCGTTTGAAGAAATGGTTCGCCGCGGATATATGAAAGTAACCAAGCGTAAACTTAAAGACAGCGACGTCATAAAAATAGGAATTACGGGTAGTTTCGGAAAGACCAGCGTGAAAGAGATATTAAAGACCATACTTTCGCAAAAGTACAGGGTACTTTCCACGCCCGCTTCCTTTAATACGCCGATGGGTATCGCTCTGTCCGTAAAAGAACTTGACGGCACTTACGACGTTTTTCTGGCGGAAATGGGTGCGAGAAGTAAGGGCGATATAAAAGAGCTTTGCGACATGATAAACCCGAAGATAGGGATTCTGACCGGAATAAACAATCAGCATTTAGAGTCGTTCGGCACTATAGAAAACATAAAAAGCACCAAGTACGAACTTATGGAAAGCCTGCCGGAAGACGGCGTGGGATTTTTCTCTTCGGATTCCGAAGGGGCAAGGGAACTGTTTTTGAAATTTAAAAAAGAAAAATATTCCGCCGGCGAAGCGGGGACGGATAATCTCGTTTACGCGAGCGAAATCGTTACGAACAGTAAGGGCGTAAAGTTTATGCTTAACGTCAAAGGGGAACAGCCCGTCGAGTGCCGCACCGTGCTGCTTGGCAAAAACAACGTCAGCAATATTTGTCTGGCGGCGGCGGTCGCTTATAAGATGGGGCTTTCCGTCGAAGAAATTTCACGGGGCATAAACAGATTGCACTCGGTACAACACAGGCTGGAACTTGTTCCGAACAATAAAAATATAATAATTATAGACGACAGCTATAACTCGAACGAAGACGGAATACAGGCGGCTATGGAAGTCCTCGGAACCTTCGAGGGCAGAAAAATCGTCGTAACGCCGGGGCTTGTAGAACTCGGCAAAATGGAAAACGTAGTTAATTTTGATTTTGGCAAAACTCTTTCTCAAAAGGCGGATATAGTTATCGTCGTCGGAAAGCACAATGCGGAAATGCTCATTAACGGATTGACCGACGGCGGTATGAATAAAGAAAACATTATATTCGCCAAAACCCTTAGTAAGGGCAATGAAATTCTCAACGGGCTACTGAAAGAGGGCGACGTCGTTTTATTTGAAAACGACCTTCCCGACAATTACAATTAAAATAAAACGCCCAAGAAGCGCCTTAAATAAAACGCCAAAGAAACACCAAAGCGGAAAAATTTTGCGGAGGTGTTTTTTTATGAAAAATATTGCGGTATTTTACGGCGGAGTTTCCGTCGAGCACGACGTTTCCGTCATAACGGGATTAATGACGGTAAACTCTCTCGACAAAAAGAGGTTTAACGCCTTCCCCATTTACGTGGACGGAAACGGGGAGTGGTTCACCGGCGAGATATTAAAAGATCCGGACGTGTATAAAAACCTTAACTATAAAAAATTAAAGAGGGTAACGTTCGTTGCCGGCGAAAACGCGCTCTACGTTAAAAACGGGAAAAAACTTAAACTTTTGTGCAAGGTGTATTGCGCTATAAACTGTTTACACGGCGAGCGCGGCGAAGACGGGAGTTTGGTTGGAATTTTTAATATGTGCGATATTCCTTGCGCGTCGCCGTCGATATATTCTTCGGCGGTCGCGATGGATAAAACGCTTACCAAAGCCGCGCTTAAAGGCGTAAACGTAAAGACTCTTCCGTTTATCGTCGCAAGGTCTTTTGATAAGCCGAAAACTCCGGACTTCGGTTTTCCCGTAGTGGTAAAGCCTGTTTGCGGAGGTTCGAGCATAGGCGTTTCCGTTGCGGAGACCGAAGAAGATTTAAAGCGAGCGGTGGATTATGCCCTGAAATTCGGAGAGAAAGCCGTTATCGAACCATGTCTTAAAGACTTTACCGAAATAAATTGCGCGGCTTATAAAAAAGCGGCCGCGTGTCTGCCTGCGAAAGACCGGTCGGCAGAACGGAGATACTGACTTTTTCAGACAAATACGAGGGCGGAAAAAGAGTGTTTCCGGCGGACATTGACCCAACTTTTGCCGCTAAAATCCGTAGCATAACGGAAAAAGTTTACAAGACTTTCGGGTTTTCGGGCGTTATACGGATAGATTATTTCTTAAAGGACGGCAAAATTTATCTGAACGAAATCAATTCGGTACCGGGGTCTCTCGCTTATTATCTTTTTTCAGACTCCTTGTCCGGGTTTACGGTTATGCTTAACGAACTTATAGAAACAGCTATAAGCGAATTCGCCGAGCGAAGCGAATTGCAAAGAAAATTTGATTCGGGTATTTTATCTTTTTCAGGCGCAAAGGGGTCAAAACGCTTGTAAATACCACGCGCTTATGATAAAATACTTAAAACAAAGTTAAAGGATACGCTATGGAAAAAATAAAAATGAAAACGCCGCTCGTCGAAATGGACGGCGACGAAATGACCAGAATTATTTGGCGACTTATAAAAGAGAAACTTATTCTTCCTTTCGTGGATTTAAAGACAGAATATTACGACTTGGGGCTTGTGGAACGCAACGCTACCTGCGATAAAGTTACCGTGGATTCCGCTATGGCTACGAAAAAATACGGCGTGGCGGTAAAATGCGCGACTATCACCCCTAATCGCCAGAGAGTAGAAGAATATTCGCTTAAAGAGATGTGGAAAAGCCCGAACGGAACTATCCGCGCAATCTTAGACGGAACGGTGTTCCGCGCACCCGTTTTGGTAGACGGAATAACGCCGTATATTCCGTCCTGGAAAAAGCCTATCGTAATAGCGCGCCACGCCTACGGCGATATTTATAAAGCGGTGGACGGCAAAGCGATAAAAGGCAAGGCGGAATTGAGATACACGGCGGAGGACGGAGAAATAAAAACGGTTACCGTTCACGAATTCGACGGCGACGGAGTGGTTCTCGCTATGCACAACACCGTCAAAAGCATAGAAAGTTTTGCGAGGTCTTGTTTTAGCTACGCGTTGGAAGTTAAAATGCCCCTTATATTTTCCGCAAAAGACACCATAAGTAAAATTTACGACGGGGAATTCAAGAAGATATTCGCCGAGATTTACGAAAACGAGTATAAAGAAAAATTTGAAAGAGAGGGGATAGATTATACCTATTCTCTGATTGACGACGCGGTGGCAAGAATAATCCGCGGCGGCGGCGGAGTGGTTTGGGCTTGTAAAAACTACGACGGCGACGTTATGAGCGATATGGTGGCGACAGCCTACGGCAGTCTTGCTATGATGACTTCCGTTCTGGTTTCACCGGACGGGGTTTACGAATACGAAGCGGCGCACGGCACGGTTACAAGGCACTATTATAAATATCTTAAGGGCGAAGAAACATCCACAAATCCCGTGGCGACGATATTCGCTTGGACGGGGGCGCTAAAAAAACGCGGAGAACTTGACGGAATAAAAGAACTCTGTGATTTTGCGGATAAACTCGAAAAGGCAACTATCGAAGGCGGCAAGATGACGGGAGATCTTGTCGGGTTATTCAAAAAAGACGGAGTAACGCCCGTTAAACTTT
Source organism: uncultured Clostridia bacterium (assembly GCA_905235765.1). Classification (GTDB taxonomy): domain Bacteria; phylum Bacillota; class Clostridia; order Christensenellales; family Borkfalkiaceae; genus UBA1259. Next base: position 914 of record CAJOMM010000117.1, on the reverse strand, counting down.
CTACCGAAGAGTTTTTGGACGCCATAGCCGTGAACTTGAAATAATAAGAAAAACCAAAAAAAGAACCTGCGACGTTACGCAGGTTTTTTTATATTATCGTTTTCAGTGTTTCGAGTTTGAATTCTATTTCTTTTATTATCTCCGTTGCCGTTTCTCTGTCGGTTTTATTTAACGTCGTGTCTTGTCTTTCGGGCTGTGAGTTTCCGACAAGATAGTCGATCGACTCTCCGAAGAGTTTTGAAAGGGCTACGAGTATAAAACCTGATATTCTCGCTTGACTTACTAGATATTTTAATATAAAATAAATAATATTATAAAATTATCTGAACAAAAGGTGTAATATGCAAAAGCGGTTTGTTTTTAAGTTGCTGTCCTTAATCTTGGTGCTTTGCGCAAGCATTTTTGGGCTTTTCGCGTGTAATATCGCCGATAAAGTGGAGTTTAGAATAAACTTTATTTCCGACGGCGAGATTTATGCGACCGTCGATACGAGCGGGAACGAAACGATAAAGATGCCCGAAAACCCGACGAAAGAAGACTACACTTTCGACGGTTGGTTTTGGGATAAAGACGTTTGGGAAAAGCCTTTTACGGCAAATAGCCTTTTAGACGCGCCGCTATCTTCCGATATGAGCGTTTATGCAAAGTTTAAGCCGAATCATGAACACGAATATGAAAGCGCGATCACAAAACAGCCGACTTGTACGGAAAAGGGGATAAAAACCTTTACTTGCGCTTGCGGTGATACCTATACGGAAGAGATCGACGCGTTAGGGCATACGCCGTCTGCCGCAGTTGAAGAGAAAAAGATAGACGCTACTTGTACTGAAAACGGCAGTTACGATATAGTCGTTTATTGTAGCGTATGCGGAGAAGAGATATCGAGAGAGCAAAAAACGATAGATAAGTTAGGA
>CAJOMM010000116.1 GCA_905235765.1 uncultured Clostridia bacterium | reverse complement strand
GAATTACGAAAATTATTTAAGGAGATAAACATGAAAAACTATTTTGACTTAACAGGAAAAGTTGCGCTCATTATCGGCGCTTCTTCAGGTTTAGGGCGTCAATTCGCCAAGGCTCTCGCCAATCAGGGCGCAAAAGTTGCCGTCGCTGCGCGACGCATTGAAAAACTCGAAGAAACAAAAAAACAAGTCGAAGAGATAGGCGGCGAGTGCATATCCGTTTTCTGCGACGTTTCCGACGAAAAGTCGGTCATTGACTGCATCAACACCGTCGTGGAAAAATTCGGCAAAATCGATATCCTCTGCAATAACGCCGGCACAATCGTTTGGGACAGCGTTTTGGATTCCACAACGGACGGCTGGAACCGCGCAATGTCGACTAACGTTACGGGCGCTTACCTTGCAAGCAGAGAGGCGGCACGCTTTATGGTTAAACAGGGTAGCGGACGCATCATTAACACCGCTTCTATCGCCGCTCACGGCGGCGAAGCCGGTTCCGTTTCTTACTACGCCAGCAAAGCGGCTATCGCAAATCTAACAAGGGCTTTAGCTTGCGAACTTTCGCCTATGGGCATTAACGTTAACGCCATTGCTCCGGGCGTGTTCTATACAGAACTTACCGCCGATTCTATAAACAGTCCTATGGCAAACGCGCAGAAAGCCGCGCTGCCTTTGCGCCGCTTCGGTCTCGAAGGCGAACTCGACGGTATTCTTATTTACCTTGCTTCCGACGCTTCGAGCTTCTGCACGGGACAGGTTATATACGTCGACGGCGGTCAGACTTGTAAAATGTGATTGCGGTTTCAAACCGATATTTCCGCAATCCGATAATTTAAAAAATCCGTTCGGTCTCGGAACTTATGTCTATAAGTCCGTCGCCCGAACGGTATTTTTTTGCTCTCTTTTACAAGCCGATTAAGAATCGTAGAAATTCTTACCGTCTTCAGTAACGATTCGTTTCGTTTTGGGATATTCAAAAATATCGCGGTTATCGGCGTTTGATATAAGATAATCGACAAATTCTTTGGCGTACAATTTTGCCATTTCAAGGTTGTGCATATGGTAATATCCGCAATTTACGGGTGTTGCGCCCGGCACTTCGGTCGCGCCGCCTACGAATTTGAAGGCTTTTAAAATTATATCGTATAACTCTTCAGGCGGACGGTTGCCTTTAAGGATCAGATAAAAGCCGGTAAGACAACCCATAGGTCCCCAGTAAACGACTTCATCTTTCCACTTCGGGTCGTTGCGAAGATAAGTCGCGATAATATGTTCAAGCGAGTGCATTGCCGCAACGTCTATCGCCGGCTCTCTATTGGGTCTTTTAAGACGCACGTCGTAGGTGGTAACAGAATACTCTCCTAGTTTGTCTACCCTGCTGGTAAAAATTCCCGGGATAATCCGCGTATGGTCTATCGAAAAACTCTGAATCATTTCCATTTCCGTCTCTCCTTTAACTCTTTCGGACAATTTTAGAGCGTTTGCCTAATTATAATCGCCCGTTTCCGGTAAACTCGAATTTCCCGGCTTGAACGTTTTTCAGATTATTTTTACCACCTTCCGCTTAAAAAGTCAAGTATAACCGCAGGTCAACGCTAAAAATAGGTAAAATGTAATATTTGAATCAGCGTTATAAAGCTAATATGGCGTGAAAAAATTTGATAGACATATTTAACTTAATATGATATACTTGTATCATAATTAAAATACGGACAACGTGGTGAAATGAAAAATAAATTCTAAACCGACGTAGCGCTTATTACGGTCGGCATTGCGGCGGTCGTCGCAAGCCGCGAACTCCTCGAAAAACAGATCTATACACAATATTGCCATACGGCAGGACTGGATATGGATAACGAAACGTAAAAATTAAACGGAGGAAGAGAAATGCTTAGAATTAGCAAAAAGAAAGAAAACGATAAAATTACTTTTACCTTGGATGGGAATCTGGATACTTCTACCTCGCCCGATCTTGAGAAGGAATTGAAGGATTCGTTAGACGGCGTTAAAGAACTGATTTTCGATTTGGAAACATTGAAATACATATCTTCATCCGGCTTGCGCTTAATTTTGTCTGCGCAGAAGAAAATGTTAAATCAAATGCGCATCATAAACGTTTGCGAAGAAGTTAAAGACATATTCGAGATAACCGGATTTTCGGATATTATGAATATCGAATAGCCTCGCAACTTAATATATCGCAAAAAGGGCGTCAATTCGTCAAGGCACTCGCCTTGCCGCTTGCACAAGCAAAAGCCGTTACACTAAAAAAACCGCTAAAATTACAGCAGCGGTTTTTTTTATAGAAATTTCCCCATTAAATTGATTTTTTATAATAGACAGACGAATTTATGCAATTTATAGATTAGTTTTTTTTGTTTCATTTCTATTGTAATTATAAACTTAGCCAGTTAATTGTTTTTAAAAGGGGGTTGACATCTAGCATATTAGTGGTAGAATATTAATATTAGATATATGTGTAAAGTTAATTGACATTTTTGACAATAATAAAAAAAATAATTAGCACGATACGTGCTGAAAACGATTAAAAAAGGGAGAAAAAGAG
>CAJOMM010000115.1 GCA_905235765.1 uncultured Clostridia bacterium | reverse complement strand
TTGGTGCGAGTAGCAGGACTTGAACCTGTACGGCTGTTAACCACTAGAACCTGAATCTAGCGCGTCTGCCAATTCCGCCATACTCGCTTGTCGCACGCTTATTATATCAAATTTTATTTTCTTTGTAAAACGTTTTTCACTATCTATCTACAACTTAACCACTGCTTCGGCATTTAAAGTTAAATCGGCAAAATTTCCCTTTTTATATTGCAAATACCCTTCCGCGCCTATCATCGCCGCATTATCGGTACAATATCTCTTCCCCGGCAAAACTAACTTCACCTTTTCTTTTTCGCATCTTTCGGAAAGTTTCTCTCTCAAATACCCGTTCGCCCCGACTCCGCCGGAAAGCGCAAGCACGTTATACCCCGTTTCCTTTAACGCTTTGAACGCTTTATCGATAAGCACGTCTACTGCCGCGCTCTGAAAACTGCACGCTATATCCGCTTTTTCTACGTTTTCTCCCTTCTGCTCCGCATTATGGACGTAATTTATAACGTACGTTTTTAATCCGCTGTAAGAAAAATCGTACGCGCTCCCTTTGTAATTTTTAAGCATTTGCGGAAACGCAATGGTGTTCTTGCCGTCTTTGGCAAGTTTTTCTACGTTTGGGCCGCCGGGATATTTTAGCCCTAAAACTCTGGCAACTTTATCAAACGCTTCTCCAACGGCGTCATCCAAGGTCTGACCTAAAATTTTGTGGTTATAATAATCTGTAACGTTTACAATGGCGGTATGTCCGCCGCTTGCCAAAATAGAAATAAAAGGCGGTTCGAGTTCTTTATCCGTAAGATATGCCGCCGCTATATGCCCCCGTATATGACTTACCGGCACAAGCGGCACGCCGAGCGCAAATGCAAGCGCTTTCGCAAATGAAACGCCGACTAACAGCGCGCCCAAAAGTCCGGCGCCTTTCGTTACCGCTATCGCGTCTATATCATTAAGCCCGATTCCTGCGGAATTTAAAGCCCGTTCAGTCGCCGTAAAAATTGCTTCCGTATGCGCCCTTGACGCTATTTCCGGAACAACACCGCCGTAAGCCGAGTGCTGGACGGCAGAACTTATTATTTCATCCGACAATATTTCTCTCCCCGACCTGACGACGGAAACCGCCGTTTCGTCGCATGAAGTTTCAATCGCAAGTATTATCGGATCGTCTTTTATTACAAAATTTTTTATGTCGTCTTTATAACTCATTGAGATTTTTTAAGATAATCGTTTATAAAACCTTGAATATTTCCGTTCATAACAGAGTTTACGTCTGCCGTTTCAAAGCCCGTTCTATGGTCTTTTACAAGCGTATACGGACAGAATACGTAGCTCCTTATCTGGCTTCCCCACTCTATCTTTTTGATTTCTCCCTTAATATTCTGGTCTCTTTCAAGCCGCTCTGCCTCGCGTTTTTCCGTAAGCTTACTTATAAGCATGCGCATAGCCATTTCTTTATTCTGGGTCTGACTCCTCTCGTTCTGACATGAAACGACTATCCCCGTAGGAATATGAGTTATCCTTATCGCCGAATCGGTTTTATTGATATGCTGACCACCTGCTCCGCTTGAACGATACGTATCTATACGCAACTCTTCGGGATTCACTTTAATTTCCTCGTCGTCTATAATTTCCGGCATTACCTCTATAGACGAAAACGAAGTGTGCCTCCTCTTATTTGCGTCGAAAGGAGAAATTCTGACGAGCCTGTGTACGCCCTTTTCTGCTTTCAAATAGCCGTAAGCGTATTCGCCTTCCACTTTGAAAGAAACACTCTTTATTCCTGCCTCGTCGCCGTCTAATCTATCGAGTTCGGTAAGCGTATAGCCGTTCTTTTCCGCATAGCATATATACATGCGGTAAAGCATTTCCGTCCAGTCGCAGGCTTCCGTTCCGCCGGCGCCGGCGTGCAGTGAAAGTATAGCATTTAAATTATCGTATTTGCCGGAAAGCAATGATTTAAGACGGATATCTTCTATCATCTCTTCCGCTCTTTTCATATCTGCCTCTATCTCCGCAAGAACACTCTCGTCATTTTCCTCTTCCGATAGTTCTACCAAAACCTCTGCATCGTCAACCGTTTTTTCCGCCTCCGAAAACACGGATATTCTATTAGTAAGCGCGGCGATTTCCTTAGATATCTGCTGCGCTTTATCTAAATTCATAAAAATTTCCGGCTGCTCGGATAACGCTTGCTTTTCAGCGAGTTCCGTCTTTAACTTGTC
>CAJOMM010000114.1 GCA_905235765.1 uncultured Clostridia bacterium | reverse complement strand
CTCGTTATGAGGTCGACGTTATCGTACTGCGTCTTTTTGATAATCTCGTTTTCGTCTATCTCCCCTTTCATAAACTCTGCGATACCGCCGGCTTTTTCTGTTTGGAACATTCTGTGCAGTCTCGGACGGCGAAGATCCAGATCGACTGCCACGACTTTTTTTTCGGTCAGTCCTAAACTTACCGCAAGGTTTGCGGCTACGGTGGTTTTAGCCTCGTGACTCATAGACGATTCCATCTGTATAACTTTGTGGTTTCCGTCAGAGTTTATATATAAAAGATTGTCTTTAAGTCTGGTGTAACCGTGAGATCCGACGTGCGTCGAATCACCGACTATAATTCTGCTTTGTCCGTATTGTTTTTTCTTCTTGGTAAAAAGCCCCATATATTCTCCTTAGAACAAAAAAAATTATTTTTGCTCCTATATTGTACAATAAAATATTAAAATAATCAACATTTTTGTTTAATTTTTTTGAATTTTCGTTATTATTAAGTTTTAATCGGTACGAATTTGAAAAAATTAAGATAACGAAACTTTAAAGGAGAATTTTATGGGCAAAAACATGCTTACAACCAAAGAAGTAACGCTGCTTTCGGATATGCTTATATATGAAGAAAGCGCGTGTAAAAAAGCAAGACTCTACTCTAAAACGTTGACCGACAAACAGCTGTCCGACGATTTCAAGCGCATCGCCGCGCACCACGAAAAGCGATTCAACTCGCTTTTGGAATTGTTATAAAGGAGGATTTATATGGATTACAAAGCGGATATAACGTTAAACGAAAAAGACAGTCTTCAGGATATGCTCAACCTCGAAAAAAATCTGGTCAAAGTATATTCGACCGCAATGACGGAAGGAGCAAGCGACGGATTTCGCACGGTAATTAAAGAACATTGGAACCAAACGGTAGACGATCAGGCAAGCGTGTACTTTATGATGACCGACCACGGCTACGCTAAAGTAACTTCCGCGCCGGAAACCACCGTTTCGGAAGAAAAAAACAGGTTCTTAAAAATAAAAAGCGGACTTTCTTAAAAAAATATTTGACAAAAATTTTTCGACGCTGTATAATAGCGCAGTAAACTGAATAGAAGGTTTTCGGAAAACACTTCGTATCAACAACCGAAATTATAAAGGCGACCCCTTTTCGGCTTTGATGCGGAAAAGGGGTATATTTATGTTCAAATTTTCCACAAAAAAGCTTGTCCGCGCAGGGCTTATAGCAGCGCTGTACGCGGCTATAACTTACGTTTTTATGCCGTACGCTTACGGACCTTTTCAGATAAGGCCTGCTGAAGCGCTTTGTATTCTTCCGTTGTTTTTTGCGGAAGCGGTGCCCGGATTGTTCGTCGGCTGCGCACTCGCAAATCTCTTATCTCAATACGGCGCTTACGACGTAATATTCGGAAGTATAACCACTCTCGTCGCCGCTCTTATTACATACGCGATAGGAAAACTCCTTAAAGAAAAGCCGCTGTCCGTTATTTTGGGCGGAATCCCTCCGATTATACTTAACGCTCTTTGTATTCCTCTCATAATCGCTTTGACCGGCGCCGGTATGGGCGCGTATCTTACTTTGGTTGCGGAATTTTTGCTCACCGAAACGGTTTGGGTATACGCGCTCGGTATTCCGCTTTACTTCGCGATAAAAAGACTCGGAAAATCCGTCAAGTTTTTCCGCAGCGAAGAATATGAAGAAGAATTAAAAAACTCCGAAGGAAATATTCCTCCGGAGAATTCCGACGACAAAACGGTTTAAGAATATAAAACGCCGCGAAGTTCCGAATAGTCCGGTATCTCCGCCTTTTCTTTCTTATAAACGGCGGTCAGCGTTTGTTCGCAGTCGTTGTTAAAAATTTTCTTTGCCGTATACTTTGATTTGATAACGGTTTTTATCGGAAAATAGTCGGGATTGAGGCAAAGCGTTATATAAACGCTCTCGAATTCCGGATAATCGTCAAGATCCCCCGACTTTTTCATTTGCGTTCTTACAAAATAACCGCCTAAGTTTCCGTCCAATTCAAGATTTATCTCAAAACTCCCGTCCTCTTTTTCGGAAATTTCCGAAGAAAGGACGGTTTTTTCGTTCACGATAAACCCTTCTATGGTTCTCATTTCCGGAGTAACGCCGTATTCCGCGCGGTAACTCTCTACGTCCGCCTTTATTATTTTGTCTTTTTCCCCATCACGGTAAGCGACGGCTCCTAAAGAAAAAAGCGCTTGATGAAAGGTGTTCATAAACGAGGATTCCGACTTGTCGAAAACGTAATACTCGTTCCCTCTTTTTATTCTACGCGACGATATTTTCTGAGTTACGTGTAAAATTAAAGCCGTGGTTTTGGTTTCGCCCTCTTTCTCGTAATAATAATCTTCGCACTTCAATATTTCGTCCATAAAAATATACGCCGCAATCTTTCCGTCTTTCACTTCGGAAAGCGCAACGTATTCAGCCGTACCGGAAAATTTTTCCGCGGTTTCGGCGTCGGGAATTTCAACTTTTTTACCACAGGAGCACGCGGAAAGAAAACACAACGCCGCGAAAACGAAAATTGCAACTATAGGTTTACGCATTTGCCGTCTCTATCTCTTTCAAAGTATATTTAAGGCAACCGTAAAACGCATAACCCGAAGACATCGATTGCAAAGGTTCGATATACATAACGGGAAGCGCAAGGTTTTTTATATCGTCCGTCGCCTTGGTCTGCACACAAATTTTCTGCGGCGTTCCGGAAGCGTT
>CAJOMM010000113.1 GCA_905235765.1 uncultured Clostridia bacterium | reverse complement strand
AAATTACGGTTCAAATTGTAAACGTATCTGGGTTTTTTCGCTTTCAACGCCTTTTCAAGGGTTTTTGCGATTTTTTCCGGCGAAACGCTTTTGGTTTCCACCGAATTGACTATAGCGCGGAAGTTTTTGGCATTGCAAGAATATAACTCTGTATTATCGCAAAGTCTGTCGAGCGCGGCGGTGGAATCGTTAATAAGGTTAGTGTTTACCGCCCCGGGGCGAATTACAGAAACAGAAACGCCATTTACTTCCATACGGAGAGCGTCGGCGTATTTTTCAAGCGCGGTTTTGGTCATTGCGTATAAGCCGGTAAAAGGCAACGGGTCGAGCGGAGCAAGTTCGCTGGAAGTGATAATTATTTTCCCTTTTTCTTTTAATTGCTTAAAGAATTTTTTGTTCACGAAGAAGGCGCCGAAAAAATTTATGCGGCAGATTTTTTCAAAGTCCCTTTCGCTTATTTCGATCAAAGAATTCATGTCGTAAATTCCGGCAAAGTGGGCTATGGCGTCAAATCGTACGCCGTTAAATTTTGCCGCCGCCCCGTCTAATTCTTCGGGGTCGGTAATATCTGCTTTGGCGTAAACTACGCCGTTTATATCGCAGGTGTCTTTTTTATCTATTCCGTAAACGGCGTAACCGTCCTGAATTAAAAGTTTGGCAGCGGCGGCGCCCATGCCTCCGCAAATGCCGGTAATCAATATCGTGTTCATGTTCTCATAATACCATAATCCCCCAAAATTGTAAATTGTTTTTTTAATGCGTTTCTTCTATATAAGCTTAAAACTTGACAAAATATTTTTAAGGTTATATAATCAAACTGTCGGAAGCGACACTTTGTTTTTTTGGGGTGATATTTTGAAAACGTACATGGCAAGTTTATTAACGAAAATAACGGCGCTTTACGTGGATAAATTGGCAACACCCGTTTTAGAACCGTATAGCATATCTCCGGCGCAATATAAAATTTTAACTTACTTATATCTGCGTCCTATTGGGAGCGTAACGACGGCAGAACTCGAAGAGTTTTTCCAGATGAGTCATTCGACGTCTGTCGGACTATTGAACCGTCTGGAATCGGGCGGTTATATAAAACGGGAAAAAAACGGAGATTCAGGCAGAAAAAAGGTTATTTTTCTGTATGATAAAGCGTACGCATTAAAAGAAGAATTGATAGCCGCAGGAAAAAAAATAGAGCAAAAGTTTACCGAGAGGCTAACCGAGGAGGAGATAAAAGAATATATATATTTATCTCAAAAAGTTGTCAGTATGAAATAAATTTCGGCTTATCGTAAGAATTTGGGGATTGAGGATGCGAGGTAAAAACTTAAAAGACAAATTAATAATATCCCTTAAGGGTGCGATATTGGGCTTCGTCGGATTGGCGGTTCCGGGACTTTCCGCTTCGACTATCGGCATCGAGATAGGAATATATTTCGTGATGATAGATATCATCAGCGACGTTTTCAAAAACTTAAAACGAAACGCCGTATTTTTGCTTTTTCTGGGTATAGGCTATCTTTTAGGCGCTTTCATAGGCTCTATCGCCGTAAATACGATTTACGTTTCCGCGCCTTTCGTCATGATTTCGCTAATTATCGGCATGATACTCGGGGGAATACCAAAGATGGCGAAGAACTTAAAAGAGGGGCTAAAAAGCGTCTCTTGTTGGGCAGTCATGATAATATTGATAGTATTGCTGCTGGCTTTTTCGTTTTTCGTTACGGCAGGAAGAGAAATTACGTTTATAGATATGGATATAAAGGATTATATAATTTTGTTCGGAGTGGGGATATTTACTTCGACAACGCTGATTATTCCGGGAGTGGATTTTGCCGTTTTATTGCTTTCGCTCGGTTATTATAACGCCTTGACCGGTCTTATCGCGAATATTTTCGATTTTTCGCATATAGTCGGTAATTTGTTGATTTTGGGAATATATCTTTCAGGTTACGGAATAGGTTGCATAATTTTTGCGAAACTTATAAAAAAACTAATAAGAAAATACGAAATTCAAACGCGCTTTGCAAGTTTCGCTTTCGTTATTACCGCGCCTGCGATTGTTATAAAAAAGAATATTTTTGACAATCCGGCATTTTTTGTTACCACGCCGCAATTGGTTTTGGGAATCGTTCTGTTTATATGCGGTTTGACGTCGATATTGCTTTTGATGCGATACTTGTCGTTAAAACAAGCGGCAAGAGAAAAAGCGCCGAAGAGTTTTTCGGACGGCGAAAGTGAGAGCGCTGAAATTCGTGCGCAAAATAAGCGGAAAGGCGAAAGTCTTGAAAAGGAGGAAAAATGTTAAAAAAACAAGCCGCAAACATTATAACTTCTATAAGAATAATACTTGCGATTATTCTCGTGTTTTTTACGGAGATAAATACGGCGTTCAAGGTTATTTATGCGATATGCGGACTTACCGATTTTATCGACGGACCTATCGCAAGGCATTTTGAAGCCGAAAGCATACTCGGATCTACGCTTGATTCTTTGGGGGACATTATTTTATATTTTTCCGCAATAAAATTATATCTTACAAACGAGATCATAATGTTTTTACAGCTTTTTATTTTCGCAATGGGGATGTCTTTACACGT
>CAJOMM010000112.1 GCA_905235765.1 uncultured Clostridia bacterium | reverse complement strand
GCTCTTGCCGTGGGAACTATAAAACTTGCAAAACAAAACACTATGGTTCAAGATTTATATTCGCTTGAAATGCTCGCAAGGGTCGACACCGTATGTTTTGATAAAACCGGAACCATAACTGACGGACATATGACCGTCAAAGATATCGTAGTTATTGAAAAAAAATACGATAATGACGTTAAAAAAATAATATCCTCCATGAACGCTGCGCTTAAAGACGATAATCAGACTTCTTCAGCCTTAATAGAAAGTTGCGGCAACGAATCATACTACTCCCCCGTCAAAACTCTGAATTTCAATTCAAAGCGTAAACTTTCCGCCGTAACTTTTAACGATATCGGGACTTTTGCCTTCGGCGCTCCTGAATTTATTTTGTCTAAAAAAGATTACGATAATATTTCGGAAACTGTAAACGGATACGCCTCGCAAGGATTAAGAGTTTTAATATTTGCACACAGCAAAACGCCACTAACAGGCGACGGGATTTCCGGCGAATTTTCACCAATCGCATATATTTTAATCGTTGATACCGTAAGAGCAGAAGCACCGGCTACGGTCAACTGGTTCAAAGAAAACGACGTTGCAATTAAAGTTATATCCGGTGATAACCCCGTAACCGTTTCCGAAGTATCTAAAAGAGTCGGAATAGATAATGCGGAGAATTTTATAAGTCTTGAAGGGTTAACCGACGACGAGGTTAAGGCTGCGGCAAATAAATATACCGTTTTCGGCAGAGTTTCCCCTGAACAAAAGGCAATACTCGTTACTTCCCTTAAGGCCGCCGGACACACAACCGCTATGACCGGCGACGGAGTTAACGATATACTTGCGTTAAAAGAAGCAGATTGCGCTATTACGGTCGCTTCCGGGAGTGAAGCCGCAAGGAACGTTTCGCACATAATATTGATGGATAATAATTTTAATTCAATGCCAAAAGTCGTTTACGAAGGCAGGCGCGTTGTAAATAACGTCCAAAGTTCTGCATCGTTATATTTAATGAAAACATTGTTCACGATAATTTTGGCGTTGACGCCGTATTTAAAACCTATCCGTTCCAGCTGAAACAGATGAATTTACTTGAATTGTTTGTAATTGGGATACCGTCCTTCTTTTTATCGTTACAGCCTAATGATTCGAGAATTGAAGGCAAATTTTTACACTACGTTATAGCAAAATCTCTTCCTTCTGCTATTTTAATGGTTTCAAGCGTTTTGATAATTGAACTTTTAAAGAACGTTTTAGACTTATTCCCTATTTCAAATGAAACGTACGTTACGATGCAGGTTTATTGTATGACTTTTGCCGGGCTTGTAAATCTATTTATGATGACTAAACCGCTAAATCTATACAGGTCGGTTTTATTGGTATCTTGCTCTCTTTTCCTGTTAGGAGCGTTTATAATTACCGTATTCAGAGGAATAAGTTTTTTGGGATTAGAGGCATTTATACCTCTTTCAAAATATTGGCACCACGTTTTGATCGTTGTTGCGGTTACAATTCTGAACATACCTCTTTCGTTAATCTTACAAAAACTTTCAGACGTTATAATAGAAAAAATACCGTCATCGTCGAATAAATAAAAAAAGCGGACTCAACGTTTTGCGTTGAGTCCGCTTTTTTTTGCAAGTTATTTATTGTTATTATTTTCAATAATGGTTATTATATCGCCAACTGTCTTTATGTTGACCGCATCGTCTTCAGAAATAGTAATTCCGCATTCTTCTTCTAAATTCATAAGCATTTCAACAACGTCCAACGAATCAGCGCCCAAATCTTTAACTACTTCTTTATCTGCGGTAACGTCTTCAACCGGTTTGTTTAATTGTTTGGCAATCAATTCTCTTACCTGATCAGCTACAGCCATATCTCTCCTCCAATGTTTTATGTTTATATTTTAATATATTTTAAATAATAAATCAAGCGATATAAACATATTTCACATTATTTGTTTTGCGGAATATCGGGTATAGTGGCAAAGCTTTTTTCAAGGTCCTCATCAGTCGGGATATAATCGGTCATAGTCTTATTGTTATACTGCGCATAAGCGTTCAAATCGAAATATCCGGTTCCGGTCAGGCAGAAAACAATTTTCTTTTTCTCGCCGGTCTTTTTGCATTTCAGCGCTTCATCTATAACTACCTTTATGGAGTGTGAAGATTCAGGTGCAGGAAGTATTCCTTCTGTTTTGGCAAATTTTACCGCTGCCTCAAATACGCTGGTTTGCTCCACCGAGGTACAATTGATATATCCGTCGTGATACAGCTTAGAAACGATAGGATTCATAGCGTGATAACGCAAGCCTCCGGCATGGTTTGGAGACGGCACAAAACCGCTGCCAAGCGTATACATTTTAAGAAGCGGCGTCATCTTACCCGTATCGCCGAAATCGTAGGCATATTTCCCTCGCGTAAGCGACGGGCAGGATTTGGGTTCAACCGCGCGAATCTCGTATTTTGCTTTTCCGTTTATTTTATCTTTAATAAAGGGAGCAACAAATCCGCCGAAATTGGAACCTCCGCCTATACAGCTGACAAGTAAATCAGGTTCTATGCCATATTTTTCCAAAGCAAATTTAGTTTCTTGTCCGATAATCGATTGATGCAATATGACGTGATCCAAAACGCTGCCTAAAACATATTTACAATTAGGCGTTTTTACGGCGGCTTCCAACGCTTCGGAAACGGCACAACCTAAAGAACCTGTCGTGTTTGGATTTTCCTGTAAAATTCTTTTACCTACTTCCGTGGTTTCCGACGGGCTTTTATACACTTTAGCGCCGTAAGTCTCCATTACGGTTTTTCTGAAAGGCTTTTGTTCAGCGCTGCATTTAACCATATACACGGTAAGATCCAGGCCAAAGAAAGCGCACGCCATAGAAAGCGCAGTTCCCCATTGACCGGCACCCGTTTCCGTTGTTAAAGCTTTAAGCCCCTGCTCTTTTGCATAGTATGCTTGAGCGATTGCAGAATTGAGTTTGTGTGAGCCTGACGTATTATTGCCTTCAAATTTATAATAAATTTCCGCGGGCGTGCCCAAAGCTTCTTCAAGACAATAAGCCCTGATTAAAGGCGATGGTCTAATCATCTTGTAGAAATCTTTAATTTTTTCGGGAATAGGAATATATTCATCGGTAACGTTTAATTCCTGTTTAGCAAGTTCGGTACAAAATACACCTTCAAAATCCTCTAACTTACATGGTTGTAATGTTCCGGGATGGAGAGGCGGATCGTGTTTTTCGGGTAAAACCGCGTTCATATTGTACCAATATTGCGGTAATTCCTTTTCTTCCAATAAAAGTTTTGTGGGAATTTTTCTTTCTGACATTGTTCTTTCTCCTTTTTATTTTTTTCAATAAAAAAACACGAATAAAATTCGTTGGGACGAATTTATCCGTGTTGCCACCCAATTTCACAAAAATAAAAATTTTTGCCTCGTTTCGAGTACCATCATACTCTGCCGCTTTAACGCTCGGCTTTCTGCGTCGATAACTACTTTAATTCGCTATCGCCCTCAATAGTCCATTCGGTTACCGATTGTAATTTGCTTTCACCAACCGCAAACTCTCTTAATACAAATAAGGCACTTACTACTCTATCTCTTAGGTTTATATATAATTTTTCTTTATTCTAACAAATACCTAATTACTTGTCAACACTTTCAACGGG
>CAJOMM010000111.1 GCA_905235765.1 uncultured Clostridia bacterium | reverse complement strand
CCTTAAAAATTATTTTTCTTCAGGAGTGGTTGCAAACGTAATCATGTTTGCGCCGGCAGAGATGATACCGATACCGATGAACACGCCGATGACAGAAGCCATAATAAGGGGTTTGAACATACACAAAATGCCGAACACGCCGAGGAGTATACCGGTGCAAAGGGAGAGACACCAATGAATTCCGATAACTTTGGTATTCCAGTTCTTATGTATGCGGCGAAGCCTAAGTGACCTAACGATAACCGTAATTCCGAGGATCAAGAGCCAAGCGGCAGAATAATAAACTATAAACACGTCAATTGTTAACTGGAGCGCGGTGCTGTTCAGTATAAAGAAACCGAACACGGCGGATAAAATCGATCCGGCAAGCAACCAACCGTCGGAATTGCCGTCTTTCTTCTCAACTATCCAATTGATAAATATGCCGACAGCGTCGAGAATCATAGAAAGACCTACGATATAGCCGAGGGCGGAAGTGGTGTAAATCGGCGATAACATACAGGATATTCCTGCGCCGACAATCAGTATGCCCAAAATGACATACAAAACTTTTGCTACTTTTTTCATTTTTTATCTCCTAAAAATTTATTTTGTTTCCTTAATAATTTTTTCAAAGTCTACCGTTCCGTTAAGGTAATATTCTTTGCTCGCGAGTTCGGATATTTTAAGTTTGCGCAGTTCGTCGCAGAAAGCCGAGTTTGCCTTATTAAATACGGAAATAACTTGTTCTTCGCCTTTGGAAAATTCCTTTCCGTAAACGAATATCCTTTCCCCGATGCCGGAAGTCTTAAGAGTGCATTTGTCGCCTTCGAGCGCAGAGTAAACGTCGAATATGCTTATCTCTTCTATAGAGCGAGACAGTTGAAATCCTCCGTCTTTTCCGGGATTCGATTTTATAATGTCGGCAAGAACGAGTTTTCGTAAAATCTTTTTAAGGTAAGAGTCCGACACGCTAAGTATGGCGCTTAGTTCGGTGCTTCTTAGCGGACGATGATCTCTCTCCAACGAGAGAATCAGTACCACGTAAATACCTTGTTCGACGCAATGATTGACGATCATACTCGTGTGTTCTCCTCTTTTATTAAAGACATTATATATCCATAGATAAAAAGTGTCAACGATTTATAATAAGTTTTTTAAAATTTTTTAATTTTTTTACTGTGGAGGTAACGGAAATTAAAGTTTAAGTTTCCGCTTGACAAGGTATTTTTCGGTATATATAATATAGTAAATTATGAATTTTCAGAAGATTATAAAATTGTTAGCGGAAGATAAATTATGTTGAACCAGTATTCGAGGACAGAACTTCTTTTCGGAAAAGAAGCAATGGAAAAGATTCGTAACTCGCGCGTAGCGGTTTTCGGTATAGGCGGAGTAGGCGGCTATGCGGTTGAAGCTTTGGCAAGGTCCGGCGTAGGTACGTTAGATTTAATAGACGACGATAAGATATGTCTTACCAATCTCAATCGGCAAATTTACGCTACGAGAAAAACGGTCGGAAAGTATAAAGTGGACGTCGCTGCGGAAAGAATTGCCGATATTGACCCCGGAATAATCGTAAACACTTATAAAACATTTTTTACTCCCGAAACGGCGGAGCAATTCGATTTTCAAAAATTCGATTACGTTATAGACGCGATCGATACGGTAACCGGCAAGATAGAACTCGTTATGCAGGCGCAAAAATCGGGCGTACCGATTATAAGCTGTATGGGGGCTGGCAATAAGCTCGACCCTACCGCTTTTGAGGTAGCCGATATTTACGAAACCGAAATTTGTCCTTTGGCGAGGGTAATGAGGCGCGAACTTAAAAAGAGAAACGTTCAATCTCTTAAAGTCGTGTATTCAAAAGAGCCGGCTATTGCGCCGATAGACGATATGGAAATTTCTTGTCGCGCGCATTGTATTTGTCCCCCCGGAACGGTAAGAAAATGTACGGCGCGCAGGCAAGTTCCGGGAAGCAATGCGTTCGTCCCGTCGGTTGCCGGACTTATTATTGCCGGTGAAGTGTTAAAAGACCTTTCAAAGAAATAAAAACCCGTTTATGGCATAAACCCGTGCGGAAAAGACTTTTATCTTTTCCGCACGGGTATTTTTATTTTTAAAATTCGTTATAGAAAAAATACGTTTCGGCAAAACACGGCAAGAACGCCTAAAACTCGTATTATTTGTATTGTGGGCTTTTGTTATCCTTTATTCGGGGGCAAAAATGGAAGTCTATATTGAATACGCGTTTGCGGACAATTTCGTTATGGATTTTATCATTTTCAGACTGACCGCAAAGATAGCCGGTAAATCCGTAAAAACGTCGCGGATTTTAATCTGCTCGTTTTTAAGCGCGGCGGCGGCGCTCGTTTTTCCGCTTTTTTCAATCAACGGCGTATTCACTGTAATTTTCAAAATACTTTTCGGGCTGTTGGCGGTAACCGTTATTGGAAATTTCAAAAATTTTAAAGACTATATTTTTACGGCTTTAATATTTTTTACGGTTACTTTTTTGACGGGAGGGGCAGTGTTCGGCGTCTTTTATATTTTGGGGGTCGATTATTCTTCCGAGTACGCTTTAGGACTTGCTTTTATACCGGCTATTGCGACTACGGAAATCGTTTCCGCAGTTTATAAAAAGATAAAGAGAATTAAGTTTACGGAAAACTTTACCGTTAAAACGGAAATAATATTGAACGGCGTAAGCGTTAAATGTCTGGGATTTTTCGATACGGGTAACGCTTTATACGACGGGCTTTCGCCCGTTATCCTTATAGACAAAAGGGCGGCGGAGCCTTTTGTTGCGAATATAAATAATTTGCCCGAATTTAACAGGATCACGGTAAACACCGCTTCCGGTTCGGATAGAAAATTATCCGTAAAAAACACGCAGGTAGTAATATATTCCGGGGACAAGCGGAATATATTTAATAACGTAACGATGGCGATTGCGGATCTTAGCGGCAACGAGTTTCAGGTGATTCTGCATCCCGATCTGATGGAGGTAAATAATGCCCAAAATGAAATTACTGAAAACGTTTCTTAAACTCTTTTCCTTTAACGAGCAGGTCTTAAATTACGTGAACGGCGGCGACGTTCTGCCGTCTCCGTATTCCGCCGAAGAAGAAGCGGCGCTCGTCGGCAGGATGGAAAACGGCGAACCGGAAATACGCGACCTTCTGGTGGAACACAATCTGAGGCTCGTCGTGTACATAGCAAAACGCTTTCAGAATACGGGCGTCGATATGGACGATCTTATTTCGGTGGGAACCATCGGTCTTATTAAAGCCGTAGGTAATTTTTCGCTGGATAAAAACGTAAAACTTGCGACTTTCGCTTCGAGGTGTATAGAGAACGAGATACTTATGTATTTGAGGCGCAGCGCTAAAGTCAAAAACGAAGTTTCGTTCGACGAACCGCTTAACGTGGACGCGGAAGGCAACGAGCTCGCACTTTCGGACGTTATGGGCACGGACGGAGATATGGTTTATAAACGCATAGAAAACGGCGTGGAAAACGACCTGTTAAAGGAAGCGTTAGGTAAACTTAACAAAAGAGAGCGGATAATTATGGAATTAAGGTACGGATTAAACGGCACCGAAGAAAAAACGCAAAAGCAGGTGGCGGATATGATGGGAATTTCGCAAAGTTACATATCGAGGCTTGAAAAAAAGATAAT
>CAJOMM010000110.1 GCA_905235765.1 uncultured Clostridia bacterium | reverse complement strand
CCGTTTTATAAGGGCAAAGAAGTTGCTATAATCGGTGACGCAAATACTGCATTGCAATATTCACTTTTATTGTCGTCTTATTGCAAGAAGGTTTATGTTTATACTCTTTTTGACAGATTTTTCGGAGACGCAAGTCTTATAAACTCCGTAAAATCCAAAGAAAATATCGAGTGGAGACCGCAAACTTCCGTCGTAGATTTTATCGGAGAGAACGAACTCACCGCTATAGAATATAAAGACAAGGACGGGAAAATTTTACGGCACGAAATTCCGGCAGTATTCGTTGCGATAGGGCAGGTTCCGGACAACAAGGCTTTTTCAGATTTGGTCGAACTCGATAAAGACGGGTATATAGTATCCGATGAAAAGTGTAGGACAAAGACTGAAGGACTTTTTGTCGCAGGAGATTGCCGCACAAAAGCGGTAAGACAGGTGGTAACGGCGGTTGCCGACGGCGGAGTCGCCGCGACCAACGCTTCTCTGTATCTCGAAAGTCTTGATAATTAGATCATAATTTTCTTAAAAACACTCTTCGTTTGTCTTGGTTGCGAAGGGTGTTTTTCGTTTTAAAAAGTTAAATCGTGCCTTTTATAAGTTATAAATCAAAATATCAGTCCCGTTAATTTATATAAGCCTAAAACTATAAGAATAATCGGCGGAATAAAAGAAAATTTTTCTATTTTATTGATAAATTTTATTTTTGATAAAGTCATGCCGAGATAAATAAGTATGGCGTGCATTAAGGCAATAATCAGCGGAACGTAAAATTCGTTTATTCCCATAATAGATAAGGAAAGGTTAGCAAACGCTCCGTCAAGTCCGACTGAAAAGCCCGTGAGAAAAGACTGCTTAATAACGTTGCCTTTGACGTTAGAATTTTTATCCTTTTTTAAAAGGTTATAAATTCCGACCGCTATTAGTCCTAATCCGCCGAGGCTGGCAGTTTTTTCGCTCAGAAAGCCAACGAAAAACGAAGTGCAGTAATTTACCGTAAGGCACATAGCAAATACCGTGAAAGCAATGATTGAAACCACGGGAATTTTTTTTTGGCTTTTGAAAGATAGCGAAAATCCGCATACGAAGGAATCTATGCTTACGGTAAATGCGGTAATTAACAGAAAAAATATCATATGTGTTTTTCCGAAATATCTTTGGTCTTTTTACAGTTTATTTTTAAATTTGAAAAAAAGTTACAGAGGGTAATAGGTAAAAAAATAATAAATATTGAAAATAATGTTAAAGTGAATTGACAAAGTATAAATTTTCGTGTAAAATACAATAGATATAGTTGACTATAAGGAGTATTAGGCTAAAATGAATAAGGCTAAATCCTATAAATTAAAGTTGTGTATTTTGTTTTTTGTGGCGTCTCTGATTGCGTCTGTCTTTATGTTCACGCTTAAGACCAATATCGCTGACGCGGCAATTTCCGTTACGTCTCCGACGTCGTATTTTACAGGTTCGGCAGCCGTTGCATTTGAAGGCGATAAAGTGGTAGCGTCAGTCACTTCGGATGATACCGTGGCTTTTAAGAATCGTCTTGCAATAAACAACGCAGAGTTTGAATTATCCATACCGGAAAATCTTGACGAACTTAAGATAAAGCTTACTTCCGATTCTTATTTTAAGAACGGCGCGTTAAAGATAGAGGCCGGAAAACTTGATACTTCTATAGATAACGTAATTCTTATAAGCAAAGAGAAATTGTCTTTGAACGGAAAAGAAGTTACTTCCGGAAACGACGTCCTTTCTCAAGGAAATCTCAAAGTTTCGTTAAAAGTTACAGATAACGTTTTATCTGTTTCCGTAGGAAGTCTTACCGTAACCAATAGCGATGAGTATTATAAAATAGGCGGAAAGGACAAGGTTGCCGCCAAAGTCGAATTCGGTTTTACCGTAAGCGGAGATTCCGCCGTTAAATTCGGCATAGTGTCCGTTGACCAGAACGTAGGCGTCGACGGTTATAAACAGTCGTTTGAACTGGAGAGCGGTAAGGTTGCCACGATAGCAAAACCGAGAGTATCGGTAAACGATTCCTTTTTGACTTCCGGCGGAAATGTTGTTAAAGGTAAAATGTATAATTTGACGTTTAGCGCTTATTCCGTTTTCGGAAATTATACGAATTCTTCTTTCTATCTTAAAGTTTCTGAAGACGACGCGGAAAAAGTTTGGCTTCAGAACTCCGCTTCTCCAAAGAGTGTTTCTTTTAACGAGGACGTAACTTTTACCGTTACGAACGGAGAAGTTGATGCGGAGACTTATTCGGTAGTCGTAAAAGATAAGAGTTCGGACGAGTTGGCGCCTGAATATTCTGCGAGCGAATACGCATTGGATTCCTATAAAGAGGCAGTTATAAAGGCAGCCGCGGATTACGACTTAGACGGAATCAAGAGCGTAAGATTAGGCGACTCGGTTGAAGTTCCTTCCATGGAAAATCTTGTGTCTGACGATCTTACTTCTTATGAGGATCTCAAAAAGACCGTTTATTATAAGACACCTTCGTCATCTTTGACTACGTCTTCCGATATGAAGATAACCTTAACCGAAGCCGGCGATTACGAATTTTTCGTAATATTTACCGATTTGAACGGTAACGCCATAGATAAAGACGATTTTTATACCGTTGACGAAACGGATGAAAACAATATAATTCCGGGTGCTTATTACGATTACGTGTTTACTTTCCATATAGAAGACGACGCGCCTATTTTGGTTACGCCTAATTCTAAAAAGCAGGCAGACGGGTATCTTAATACCGTATACACGGCGACAGACTTTACCGTTAAGGCTTCCGGAAATACCACGACTTACACGCTTTATTATAACAAAACGTTAAATGCGACTGAAAATAGCGATGGCTGGATAGAAATTCCGGATACGTCCTTTATAGGCGAAGATTATAACGAAAACGGGTTTACTTATAATGATTTAGTTTCGTTAGACTACGACGGTTATTTGACCTTTACGCCTGTAAAACTTGGAACGTATAAGATCGAGTGTACCGTTACGTCGGATAATTCTGTTCGTTCTTCTTCGGCGGCAGAATTCATTGTTGTAAATACCGAGCCGACAGTGGTTGAAGTTCCTTCTCATTGGTTAAGAGATAACGTTTGGTCGGTCGTATTCCTTTCGATAGGTACGTTATGCCTCATCGGAATTATTGTTTTGCTTTTCATTAAACCGGAACAAGAAACGGAAAAAGACGAGACCGGCGAAGCGTTAAAAACCGCTAAAAAATAATAGTTAGTCTATAGGGAACAGGACTTCGGTTTTCGAAGTCCTGTTTTTAAAACCGATGGTAATTTTTTATTCCGATAAAAAACAAAAACTATCCAAGGCTGTAATGCGGAATTGTCAGGACGTTCCGTATTCTTCTTTTTGTAAAATTTTAAGGAATAAGGATATAAAGGTAAACGGGCAACGCGTAAAAGAAGACGTTTATATAAACGAAAACGACTCGGTGGAAATATTTTACACACCGGTAAAGCGTGATAAATTTTCCGAAATTTTTAAAGACGATAATATTCTCGTAATAAATAAAAAAAGCGGTTATTCTTCGGAAAGCGTATATGAAGAGGTTGTCGATAAATATAAAGACGCTAAATTTATTCATCGGCTTGATAGAAATACGTCCGGAATAATGATCTTTGCTTTGAATATCGTCGCTGAAAAAGAGCTTTTGAACGGCTTTAAAGAACGTTCGTTTGAAAAGTATTATATCGCTACGGTAAAAGGTATTCTTAACCCAAAAGAAGCTGTTCTAACCGCATATTTACTCAAAGACGAAAAGGACGGCGTTGTAAGAATTTTTTCCGAAGATATTAAAGGTTCGGTAAAGATAAAAACCGGATATAAAGTGTTAACCGAAGGAGAAAATTTTTCCGTGTTAAGAATTAGACTTTATACGGGGAAAACGCATCAGATACGGGCTCATTTAAGTTTTATCGGGCATCCCATAGTGGGGGACGGGAAATACGGCGATAATGCGTTTAATAAGCAGATGGGCGCAAAAACTCAAAAACTCTGCGCAACAGAACTCGTTTTGCATTTCGATGGAAATTCTCCGCTCAGTTATTTAGACGGTAAGAGGTTTTTGATCGACGGGTAGGATATATGCCACAGGATGCATTTACGCTTCGCTATCTTTGCGAAGAGATAAACGAAATAGTTAAGGGCGGTAAAATAAATAAGATAACGCAGCCAAC
>CAJOMM010000109.1 GCA_905235765.1 uncultured Clostridia bacterium | reverse complement strand
ATCACCTATTCTTTTTGTAATAAATATAGCATTATTCTTTGTACTGAGATTTTATTTATCTAAAAGCAAACGCATGCAGCTTAAATAGACAATAAAAAAGCGCGGAACTCCGCGCTTTTTTATTGTCTTAAACAGATTATAACATTTTTAAATATTCTATTTCAGATAATGACAATTTTCTTATTTCGCCCCTGTCAAGCCCTGTTAGTTGTAATTCTCCGATTTTAATTCTCTTTAAAAACGTAACGTTATTGCCTACGCTTTCCACCATTTTCCTTATTTGTCTGTTTTTACCTTCGGTAATCGTTATATTGAATTTTGTATAACTTTTAGTCGTCTCAACAAGTTTTACGCTACATTTTTTGGTCTTTACACCGTCTATGTAAACACCTGAACGCAAAGAGTTAAGGTTTTGTTCCATCATCGGCTTTTCGGTTTTAACAGAATAAGTCTTCGGAATCTCATTTTTGGGATGTGTAAGTTTAAAAGTAAGGTCTCCGTCATTAGTCAAAATCAAAAGTCCTTCGGTATCGTAATCGAGTCTTCCCACCGGGAACAAACGTTTCATATTGTTTGGCAAAAGATCCATTACGGTTTTTCTGTCTTTATCGTCTTTAACCGTACAAACGTAACCTTTGGGCTTATTCATAATATAGTAGTCAAAAGTTTTAACGGGAGAAACTCTCTTTCCGTTTACGGTAACAGAATCGCCGTCTTTAACCTCTGTTCCGAGTTCACATACGACCCCGTTTATTTTAACTTCCCCGTCTAAAATCAATTTGTCGGCTGCTCTCCTTGAACAAACGCCGCTTTCTGCAAGATATTTATTTATTCTCATTATAAACCTGCCAAATTAACGTACGTCTATTATAGTAAATAATTTTTCTTCAAAAAGCAACTTATTTTTATAATAAATTTGAATAAATCCTATTTCAGAATCTTTTTTTAGTGGCGCCTCAATAAATTCCGGAAGTTGATAAATAATTTCAACTCCGTTTTTCTCTTCTTGAGTGAGCGGCAGAAGAATATCGTTTTTCATATAAACGCCGCATTTATTATCTGAATTTTTTATTTTTATGAAATCGACTATATTATCGCTTTCTGCCAATTTATAAGTTTTATACTCGTTATAGCAATTCTGTAAAAGTTCTTTCGAGCGTTCAAACATATCGGGACAGTTTAAAACCACGCATACAAGTTCAGTTCCGTTCCTCTCACAACTCGAAACCAGACATCTGCCTGCCTTTTTGGTAAATCCGGTTTTTATTCCCGTAGCTCCATCAAACTCTTTAAGCATTTTATTTTTATTTAATAGATGCCTTTTTGTATTTTGCGTCGTAAACGGTATGTCTACCGATTTTGTTGAAACTATTTCTTTAAAATCGGGATTTTTTATCGCATAACATGAGATCAACGCTAAATCGTAAGCCGTAGTATAATGATTGTCGTCATGAAGCCCGTGCGGATTTACAAAATTACTATTTACGGCGCCTATTCTATTTGCGGTTTTATTCATGAGTTCGGCAAATTTTTCAATACTTCCGGAGCAAAATAACGCTAGCGTTTCCGCACAATCGTTTCCCGAACGTAGCATCAACCCGAAAAGCAGATCTTTAACTGTTAGTTTTTCTCCTGCCTGAAGATATATACTTGACCCTTCGATCCCGACGCTATCTTTTGTAACCGTAACTTCACTTGATAAATCACAATTCTCTATTATGCAGATTGCCGTCAATATTTTAGTCGTGCTTGCCATATATCGCTTATCGGAAACGTTTTTGCCGTAAAGAACTCTTTTAGAATTGACTTCCATGACTATCTCGCTTTCGTAATTTATGGAACTTTCCGCAAACGTTTTTGCCTTACTACATTGCAAATAATTTAATATGCTTAATATAACAATTAAGAATATAAATATTTTTTTATTTAATTTTTCAGTCATTATTCTCCTTTTCAATGGTATTTATAACCATATCCGCAGTCTTTTCAAGTATTGTATCTACCCCTGACGTTCCAACCGTCAAAACCTTATATACCCCTTTTTTATCTTTTATCAAAAAGCCGCACGGCTTAACGGAAACGACCGTGCCGTTTCCGCCGGTATACGGAAGATCTGACGCAGATTTAAATAAATTCACCTTACCGTATTCACCGCTTCCGGTAAGTATGCCGAAAGTAACTTTTGACACGGGAATAATAAGATCGTTGTCTTTATTCTCTATAGGCGAACCTACAACCGTATTTACGTCTATTAGTCCGTTCATATTTTTAAGAACGGTATCGATTACCTCATTTACTCTATTGTTTTGATTTTTTGACAGCATATACCAACTTTCCTATAATAATTTTTATTAAACTTAATAAAACCATCATCAGATTAAAAACTACAACTGTTTTTATATAAACGTTGAAACAATCTCTGTTTTCGTAAAGATTAACGTCGTTTTTTAATTTCAGATAAGGCTTATCTGCGTTTATAATTTT
>CAJOMM010000108.1 GCA_905235765.1 uncultured Clostridia bacterium | reverse complement strand
TTTATTCTGGACGAAAGCGGAAACGATTGGAAAATTATGTTTTTCATTTTATTCGGTTTCGCGCTCGTAATGCTTGCGATTTGCTTTGCGTTTTTTATCTTTGACGTTATAAAACGCAGAAAAGAAAAATCTACGCAGTATGTGGACTGATATCCTTATACAAGGGATAGGGGTTTATAGGGATAGCCTTAAATATAATAGCCGTAAAACTTTTGTCCTGCGTATCGTAAGGGATAAATAACGCGAGAGCGAAGAATGTTAAACCTTCCGTCAAGCGGGTTGTGGCTCGTGTATAACGGTTTGCATTTTTCGCTTGCGGGGATACTTAACGAGATATTGGTAATCATATCAATAATAATAGCGGAAATCCGCTTGAATTATATAAACAAAGAAAAAATAATGATAAATAAAAAGGAGTTAAAAAAATGGAATTTATCGTATTTCAAAAAGAGTTGGAATTACAATCAAGAGGGTGGATTCCCACCTTTCACGACGTATCTAAAGAGGTACGTGAAATAGTCAAGGCTTCCGGTGTAAAGAACGGAACGGTCTGCGTTGCTTCGCACCACACGACTTGCTCCGTTATGGTTCAGGAATGTTCCCACGATATAGACAGTTTCGATCTTGAATATCTTCAACACGATTTGCTCGATATAATGAGAAAGTTAGTGCCTGATTTCAAAGAGGAACATCAATACCGTCATCCCGGACCGCTTCATGCTCAGTTCGGCAGATACGTAAACGAGCCGGGAGACTTTACGAGCATGAACACCGACGGACATCTTCGTTCGGTATTCTTCGGCAGAAGCGAAACTCTGACCATAAAGGACGGAGAATTGGACGGCGGTGAATTTGCGCATATATATTTCATCGACTGGGATCAGGTTCGCGCCCGTCACCGTCAGTTAAACGTAACCGTTATGGGAACGACCGAAGACGTAAAAGACCGCAAATGGAACAACGGTGAAGTTATAAATACGCTTCATAAGTTTACGGACGAAGAAAAAGCGTACGATCTTCACTACGACTTACAACTAAAAAGATAATAAGAGGTAAATAAATGGCAAACCTTGACGATATACGCTATTTTAACAAATATTATCCGATAGTCGGGGTAACAACTAATCCTACTATTCTTTCGAGAGAGGGCGGAGACGTCGTCGCGAACTTAAAAGAAATAAGGAAGATAATAGGCGACGAAAAAGAATTATATATACAGGTAACCGAAACCGATTACGACGCTATAGTAGACGAGGCGAAAACTTTCGTAAAGGTTTTCGGGAAAAACACTCTTGCAAAAATACCGATAACCGACGTAGGACTCAGGGCGACGAAAACCCTTTCAGAAGAAGGGTATAACGTTACCGTTACGGCGGTATTAAGCGCGGGGCAGGCGCTTTTAGCTGCAAATGCCGGCGCAAGATACGTTGCTCCTTACGTCAGCAGATTTGAAAACTTATGCGAAAACGGAATTGAAACGGTTTCCGAAATTCAGCGCATATTTAACACATGCCATACGAACACAGAAATACTTGCGGCGAGTTTTAAGACTGCGCGCGAAGTGTTGGAAGTCGCTTTGGCAGGCGCGGCTTCGGCGACGGTTGCTGCCGAAGTTATGAAGAAACTGCTTTCGCATACGACCACCGACACTTCTATATCAGGTTTTGCAAAAGACTGGGAAAAAGTTTTCGGTAAACGTTCCCTTCATGAAATGCTTAAATAAGTAAAGTAAATGAAATATATGCTCGGCGCGGATTTCGGAACGACGGCGTTAAAAGTTTGTTTGTTCGATGAAACCGGGAAATTAATTGTTTCGGAATCCGCAAAATACAACTTAATAACGGATGGCGATTTTGTAGAATTTCCCGTAGAAGAATTCTACGAAGTGTTTATTTCGACCATGAGTAAAATCACGGGAAAATATCCCGTGTCCGCAATGAGTGTCGATACGCAGGGCGAAACGCTTATAGTATTAGACGAAAACGGTAAGCCGCTGACGAACGCGATAATCTGGCTGGACAACAGAGCGGAAAAACAGGCGAAAGAGATAGAAGAAAGGTTTACGGCAAAAAGGCTCTACGAATTAACGGGGCAGGCGGAAGTTCCGGCAGGTTATCCCGTTCCCAAAATTATGTGGATCAAAGAGAATAAGCCGGAAGTGTATAAAAGCGCGGCGCATTATCTTTTGCTTGAAGACTATATAATTTATCGTCTCACAGGCAAGTTTGCGGCTTCGCGTTCGCTTTATTCTTCGTCGCTTTTGATGAACGTAAGGACAGGGGAATATATACCGGAGATTCTTGACTTTATCGGGATAAGCGAAAGCCAGTTGCCGAAGTTGTACGAGAGCGGAGAATATGTTGGCGACTATAACGGCATAAAGGTAGTGACGAGCGCGCTCGACCAAATAGCCGGAATAACCGGCGCAGGCGTAGTTAAAGAAGGAATAATGAGCGAAACCACGGGAACCGCGCTTGCGGTATCGGTATTGACGTCCAAATTACCCGAGTGGCATAAAGGGCTTACGGTATCCGCTTATTATGTAAGAAAAGGTCTTTACGCGCTTTTGATGTGGGCTCCGACAGCCGGAGCAACCTTGGAGTGGTTTAAGAAAAACTTTTGCGAAAGCGACGATTACGATAAACTTAACGCGCTTGCGGAAAAAGTTCCTGAGGGCAGCGAAGGGCTTATCTGTCTGCCGCATTTATGCGGAACGGTTATGCCGGAAAACAACGCGAACGTAAAAGGCGCGTTTTTCGGCGCGACGTTGAAGCACACAAAAGGGCATTTTATAAGAGCTATAATGGAAAGTATAGCGTACACTATAAAAGAGTATACAGATTTAATAAATGCAAAAATAGGCGAAATTCGCAGTATGGGCGGCGGAGCGAAAAGCGATCTTTGGTGCAGGATAAAAGCGGACGTCCTCGGCAAGAAGGTAATAACCTTAAAAGAGAACGAAACGGCTTGCCTTGGTAGCGCTATATTCGCAGGAATCGGCGCAGGAGTATTTTCAGACGCAGTTTCCGCCGTGGAAAATGTCGTAGATACGGACAAGACGTACGAACCAAAAAGTAGCAAATACGAAGAGTTTTATACCGATTACAAAACGAAAGAGAAAAAAATAGAAAGTATTTATTAAAAAAGGTGGCGCATATACAAACTTCTTAGGTTTCCGGGATGGAAATATAAGGCGGTAACGCTGACCGCGAAAATCTTGAAAGACAGTTTGGAAAAATAGTAAAAGGTATGGCTTACGCCAACGGCTCGTATAACGACCAAGTCGTGGAAATACTAAAAAACTGCGGAATAAAATACGCGCGTACCGCCGTTGCAACGAACAAATTCGATATACCGACGGATTGGTTGAGGATGCCTTCCACCTGCCATCACACGGCGAATATTCTCGATGAACTTACCGACGAATTTTTAAGCCTTAAAGAAGAAGGATATTTTTGGAGAAACTCGCCGAAATTGTTCTATCTTTGGGGACACTTCTATGAGTTTAACGACAATAACAACTGGGAAATAATAGAGAACTTTGCGAAAAAAGTCGGCAACAGAGACGATATCTGGTATTGCACGAACGGCGAAGTT
>CAJOMM010000107.1:1597-4460 GCA_905235765.1 uncultured Clostridia bacterium | reverse complement strand
ATACGACGACTTTTTTATTGAACGACATTTTAAACCTTAAAGGCAACCGATTTGGTTATAGTTATTGTATATGTTGTTAAACCGCAAAAAATAATAAAACAAGTCAACTTTTTACGAAAAAACACGAATAAGAAGTTTTTGGGGGGTAAAAGAAATAATTATATTTCTTACCCTTTAAGAGGTTTACTTTTTTTTATAAAAATGATAAAATATTAAAAAATTGTTTTTTTGACAATAATTGTTAAGGAGATATTAGGTATGAAGACTCAAAACAAAAAGCTTTTGGATTTTATCCGTGAATCGGAACTCCCGATAAAATCGTTTGGATAGACGGAAGCGAAAAACAGTTAGAAGAATTGAGAAAACAAGCGGTCGACGAGAAGATTTTAATAAAATTGAACCAGGAAAAACTTCCGG
The DNA here is from genome assembly GCA_905235765.1 of uncultured Clostridia bacterium. Classification (GTDB taxonomy): domain Bacteria; phylum Bacillota; class Clostridia; order Christensenellales; family Borkfalkiaceae; genus UBA1259. The sequence goes on along the minus strand of CAJOMM010000107.1, from coordinate 4,043 downwards.
GATGTTATCTTCACCGCACGACCGTCAACGACGTAGCAAGAGTCGAAGGAAGAACGTTTATTTGTTCAAAGAACAAAGACGATTCCGCCCCCATAAATAACTGGATGGAGACTGAAGAGGCTTACAAACTCCTTAAAGGACTATTCAAGGGAGTTATGAAAGGCAGAACGATGTACGTTATACCCTATTCGATGGGCGCGGTCGGCAGCAAGTTTTCAAAGATAGGAATAGAACTGACCGATTCTATATACGTCGTTCTCAATATGGCGATTATGACGAGAGTCGGCGACAAGGTTTTAGAAGCGCTCGGCAACGGGGATTTTGTAAAAGGACTTCACTCTTATGCGGAACTTTCCGAAGAAAAGAGATATATCTGTCATTTCCCCGAAGACAATACAATAATGTCTATAAATTCCAACTACGGCGGCAACGTGCTTTTAGGCAAAAAGTGTTTCGCGCTTAGAATAGCGTCTTATCTCGGTAAGACGGAGGGCTGGATGGCAGAACACATGCTTATTTTAGGCATAGAGAACCCCAAAGGGGAAATCAAGTACGTGGCGGCGGCTTTCCCGTCGGCATGCGGAAAGACCAACCTTGCCATGATTATACCGCCGGAAATTTACAAAAAGAAAGGCTATAAATGCTGGTGCGTAGGCGACGATATCGCTTGGATACGAGTTGGCGAAGACGGAAGGCTGTGGGCGGTCAACCCCGAAAACGGATTTTTCGGCGTTGCGCCGGGAACGAGCATGAAATCCAACCCCAACGCGCTTTTATCCACCAAGAAAGGAACAATCTTTACCAACGTGGTTGAAAATCTCGACGACGAGACCGTTTGGTGGGAAGGACTTGATAAAAATCCGCCGAAACACGCTTTGGACTGGAAAGGCAATCCTTGGAACGGCGACATGAAAGACGCGGACGGAAAACCCATAAAAGGCGCGCATCCTAACAGTAGATTTACCGCACCTACGGCGAATTGCCCATGTCTTTCGGATCAGTTCGAGGCTCCGGACGGAGTACCGCTTTCCGCAATAATCTTCGGCGGAAGAAGAGCGAAGACGGCACCTTTGGTTTATCAGAGCAAAGACTGGAACAACGGCGTATTCGTAGGAAGTATAATGGCGAGCGAGACGACGGCGGCGGCGACCGGCGCGGTAGGCGTAGTAAGGCGCGACCCGATGGCGATGCGTCCTTTCGTAGGATATAATATGGGCGACTATTTCGCGCATTGGATAGAGATGGGCGGAAAGATCAAAAATCAGCCGAAGATATTCAACGTTAACTGGTTCAGGACGGACGACGAAGGCAACTTTATATGGCCGGGCTTTGGCGAAAACCTCCGCGTAATCGACTGGATATTAGACCGTTGCGACGGAAAAGTCGACGCGAAGGAAACCGCGATAGGCTACGTTCCTTACGCCAAGGACATTAACGTAGAAGGGCTTGACGGTATTACGGAAAAGACGGTTGAGGAACTTTTATCCGTAGACAAAGAAAGCTGGATAAAAGAGACCGAAGGCATAGAGGGCTTCTATAAAGAACTCGGCGAAAGAGTACCTAAAGAACTTTACGACGAACTCGGCAAGTTAAAAGAAAACCTTAATAAATAAAAAGCGAAAGAAAGGCGGCGAACTATTAAGTTCGCCGCCTTTTTGATTTTCTTCTTTTTATAAAGGTCTTTCTTCGTTGGAAAGAAAAATATACGCCACGGTGCCGGGGCCCAAATGCGAACCTATTACCGGACCTATCATCCTTACGATGGGGGTTAAACCGTATTTTTCGTGTAATATGTCTTTAAGCGTTTCTGCCGCTTCTTCATTGTCTGTGTGCCCGATATAAATTTCGGGATAATCTTTATTTAAGCTGTATTTCGCAAATTCGTCGGCTATCGATTTAAGCGTTTTGCGCATACCTTTTTCTTTTCTGTAATTTACGAGTTTCCCTTCTTTATTGAAAACTATTATGGGCTTTACGTTCAATATGGAGCCGATTGTCGCTTTTGCGGCGGAAAGTCTGCCGCCGCGAACAAGGTAAGAAAGATCGTCTGCTACGACAAAATGTTGTATGTTATGTTTTATCTTTTCTACGTAATCGAAGGTCTCTTCTACCGTTTTACCCTTCTTTTGCATATCGAGCGCGATCCATACCAACATACCTTGACCTATCGTAGTGGTGCTGCACTCAACGCATAGACACCGGAAGTCCGGAAATTCTTTTTTTACTTCTTTGACTGCGTCTCTCGCTACGTCAACAGTACGGCAAAGTCCGTAACTTATGGTAAAATGAATAGCCGTTTTAACGCCGGCTTCCGCCATTTTCTTAAAATGCACGTAATGGACGTCGGGGTTGTTCATGCTGGTTCTGCTTAAAACACCGGAGCGCAAAGTTTTATAATATTCTTTATATTCGGACATATCCGAAAACTCGTCCGCATATTCGGTTA
>CAJOMM010000107.1:0-1556 GCA_905235765.1 uncultured Clostridia bacterium | reverse complement strand
CAATTTCGCTTTTATATAAATCGCAAGTAGAATCGGTAGAAATATCGAATTTTTTCATTTTTTTCCCTTCGTGTTTTTATACTATTTATAATAACACAAAAGAAAGGATAAATCAACAAAAATTTTCCGTATGCATACAATAAATTATGTTAAATAAAAGCAAATGTTTGAGTTATTGCTTGAAATGGGCGTACTCTTTTAACCCCGAATTTTATAATTTTTCTTATCTCGGCGGAGATTGTACGAATTTTATTTCACAATGTTATTTTGCCGGCGGAATAGAAATGAATTATTCGCTAAACGGCTGGTTTTATCAAAACTTAAATTCACGATCGCCTTCCTGGACGGGGGTAAACGAATTCTGGAATTTCGGAACCGAAAACAAAGGAATAGGTCTTAAAATATCGCCTTGCGACATTAAGGACTTGGAAATTTGCGACGTAATACAGCTTTTTAACGGAGAAAGGTTTTTCCACACTTTGATAGTAACCGACATAAAGGACGGGGAAATTTTAGTCGCCGCGCACGACAATCCGGCGTTCGATACGCCGCTTTTAAGTTACGGCTTCTCTAATCTTAGGTGCGGAAAAGTTTCGTCTTAAATTAAAACTTCCGCCGCGGCACGCCGCGGCGGAAGTAAATTTTAGAAAATTAAATTAATCGTTTACTTAATCTGCATCTGTCGATTCAGCCCAGACAATTCCCGTCGGAATCTGAAGTTCAGCGTAATCTTCAAACGAGGGGAGGGTTATCGTAGGAACTTCAAAAGACAAGTCGACGGTTGCGTCAGCGTTGAGTTTTAACTCTTTTCCGAAAAGTTTTGCGGAAACGTCTATCTTGGTGTTGGCAACTTCGGTAACGACGTTGTCTTTGTCGAGCGCTAAGTAGAATTCAAAATTGAAAGTTTTGAAGTCAAGATCCGTTAAATAATCGCCGAGGTTTGCGGCAGCGTATGCGGAAACGTATTCGGTAAACGTTTTATTGGTTGCAACTTTTATTTTAAGCCCGTTGGAATTATCCACTGCAAGTTCGATGCCGACCTGTTCTAAAATCCCCGTTATCGTTTCATAATCGGGAAGTTGGAATTCTGCGAGTTGTTCGCTCAAGTCGCCAGAGCTTATAATCTGAGCAATTTTCCCCATATATTCAGCAGGAACATATTGCTGCAAGCTGGCTAGTAAACCAAAAATAGTGAAGAGGTCTATAGAATATTTTCCGCTTCAATCCTTCAGGAATAAGAGCTTTGATTTTGTCGGAAAGTCCGGAAACTTTGTAGTCTACGTAAATCTTATCGGTTAAATAAAGGTTAGTATTCAAGGCGAGATCTACTTTGCCGATATCGAGAATTTCGGAAAGTACACTGCTGTATCCGTAAGAGGCGTTAGCTTCTCCCATTACGTTGACCATACCGATATCGGGAATTTCGGGTGTACGAGTTTGGTCCACAGCAAATTCGACTATAGTATCGATGAACTTATCGTCCATCTTAATTTTCACATCTCCGCTTAAAGCCAAGATGGATTCATCTTCGTTGATTGCTTTAATCGTAGCGTCTG
>CAJOMM010000106.1:2608-3958 GCA_905235765.1 uncultured Clostridia bacterium | reverse complement strand
GGTTATAAAAAATTGTCCGGCGATAACGGACGTTATAAAAATGTTGAAAATCCTCGATTGTTGCGGAGTAAAAACGCATTTTTACAACGGGGATCTTGTAATTGAGGCAAAAGATCTGAATTCAAATAAGGTTCCGGAATCGCTTTCCAAGAGTTTAAGGACTTCTGTTCTGATGCTCAGCGGATTGACGGCAAGAACGGGCGGAGCGGAAATATCGTATCCGGGTGGGTGCAATATAGGACTGAGGCCCATAGATATACATATATCGGCGTTGAAAACGCTGGGAGCGGAAATCGACGAGGCGGCGGGGAAAATTTTCTGTCGCGGAAAATTTTCAGGCGGCGACATATATTTGGATTTTCCGTCTGTAGGAGCGACGGAAAACGCATTGATCGCCGCCGTAACCGCAAAAGGGTTTACCAGAATATTCAATCCGGCAAAAGAGCCGGAGATCAATGATTTTATAGATTTTTTGAATAAGATGGGTGCAAAAATAACGGGCATAGGAACTTCTTGTTACAAAGTGGAGGGGGTAAGCGAACTTCACGGCGGGGTACATACGCCGATACCCGACAGAATAGAAACGGGGACGTATCTCGTTGCAGCGGCAATTACCGGTGGAGAAATCGAGATAAAAGGCGGAAAGGCGGAAAATATTTCTTCTTTAATCGGTAAACTTTGCGATAATAGTTGTAAAATTTATATAAATAATGATATAATATACTTAAAAAGCGGAAGAGTTCTTAAAGCTTTCGATATTCAAACGGGTCCGTACCCGTTTTTCCCGACGGATTTGCAGGCGCAGGCGACAGCTCTCGCCGCCGTATCGCAGGGAACGTCGCTTATCAAAGAAAACGTTTTTGAGATGAGATTCGGACACGTTTCCGAGCTCATTAAGATGGGGGCGGATATAACGGTTAGCGGAAGAACGGCTATCGTAAAGGGTGTAAAAAGGTTACACGGGGCGATAGTTTCCGCGCGCGATCTGAGGTGCGGCGCGGCAATGATACTTGCAGGGCTTAACGCGGAGGGGCAGACTATCGTTTTAGGCGCTCATCATATAGAACGAGGATATTTCGATATACATAAGAAACTTACGGCGCTCGGCGCGGATATACGCGGCGTTTGACGAAAGTTCGGGAGATACGTATGAACAACGGGAAAAAGATTGCAATAATTATAGCGACCATTTTTGTAATAGCGGTCGTAGTTTCTGCGGCAATTCTTTTTTCGGTTAAGAAAATTTCCGTGGAATACGACGTTTACGGCGATCGCGCAGATACCGTAGAGATTTCAAAATCCATGGATACGTTCAAAGGCAAAAATTATTTGTTTTTCAATACCGATAAA
>CAJOMM010000106.1:0-2575 GCA_905235765.1 uncultured Clostridia bacterium | reverse complement strand
TTGTCGGTGGAAAAGCAATTTCCAAACGTGATAAACGTAAAGTTAAAAAAAAGGATAGAAACGTTTTCCGTCAAATTCGGGGCGGCGACATATGTTCTTAACGAGGACGGAATATTGCTTAATTCGGACGGTTCTACGTCCGGGGAAAACAAAGTAATAGACGTAACCACGGAAGGTATTGAGGTTAAAACCGTCGTTTTAGGCGCAAAGCTTGAAACCTCTGACGACGCACTTTTCTTATCCGCGTTGTCGATGGCGAAAATCGCCAATCTTTCGGATTTTATAAAGTCCGTTGAAATAATTTCGGAAACTGAAAAAAAAGACGTGATATTTTACACCTTTACCGGCGTTAAGATCACGATAATTCATGCGGACGAGAGAGGTGCGGAAAAGATAGAAAAAACTCTTTCGGCATTTGAAGAAGCGTCCGATTACGTTAAATCTTATTCGGAGATAATCGTTTTCGTAAATAACCAAGGCGAAACCGTTGTCCAATGGATAAACGAAAAATAAGAGGGAAATATGCAAAAGAAACAATTTGCCGTTATAGACGTTGGGTCGTCTAAAATAACCGCCGCCGTTGGAGAAAGGGGCGTTAACAAGACTTTCGTGATCAAAGAACGAAAAGATTTCGTTTACGAAGGGTTTTCCGACGCGCAGTTTTTCGATGTGGACAGTGTAAAAAGCATATTGTTTTCCGCCGCGCAATTTATAAATTCCGGCGCTAAAAGCGATTTTACGACGGTGATAGTCGGCGTTCCCGGTGAATTTACCGAAATAACGGTAAAAGACAGTCAGATTTCTTTTCCCGGGAAAAAGAGAATAGAAGAGGCCGACGTGGACAAGCTGTTTGACGCTGCTTTCGTTCAGAATACCGCAAGCAATCCGTTGATCAACCGTTCCGCAGTTGTTTATGAACTTAACGATTACAGGAGACTTGCCGATCCGATTGGCGCTTTCAGCGAGATATTAAAGGGAAAATTATCTTTTATAACTTGCAGTAATTATTTTATTGAAACGGTAAAAAATACTCTCGTTGCGGCAGGAATTAAGACGGTGGAGTGCGTTTCTACCGCACTTGCCGAGGTTTTGTATCTTTTAGATCCTGAAATAAGAGACAGAATAGCGGTTTTGATCGACGTCGGGTATATCACCACGACCTTGTCGCTGATTCAAGGAGACGGAATACTTTTCCAGAAGAGTTTCGGTTTTGGCGGAGGTTATATCACTGCGGCGATTAGTCAGAGTCTCGATTTGGATTTTGAGACTGCAGAAGAATTAAAAAGAAAAGTCAATTTAAGCGTTAAAAACGGTGAAACCGAAATAATTCAGTTAAAGGACGGAAGGTATTTCAGTGCGGAAGCGACAAGAAAGGTAATTAAAGAGAGTCTTGACGTGTTCTGCGGAAACGTTTCGGACTCACTTGCGGATTCAGGATATATAATACCGGATTATGTGCCTTTAACAATAACCGGCGGCGGCATAAGTTATATGCGCGGCGCCAAGGAGTGGGTGTCCGATAGACTCGGTTGCGCAGTGGAAGTTGTTGCGCCACCCGTTCCGCTTATGGACGAGCCTACGGAATCGTCCTTGTTATCGCTTTTAGACCTTGCGATTTCCAGCAACGGTGAATAAAATATAAACTATCGGAGGAATTTATGTTAGATCAACAGAATTTTAGCACTAATAGCGCAGTAATAAAGGTTATGGGCGTCGGTGGCGGCGGATGCAACGCTATCAACAGCATGATTGAGTCCAACGTTGCGAGCGCGGAATTTTATGCGGTAAATACCGATAATCAAGCTTTGATGCTTTCAAAGGCTGACAATTGCATACAAATAGGAGAAATTTTGACAAAAGGTCTTGGAGCCGGCAGTGATCCCACTATCGGAGAGGCGGCTGCGGAAGAATCCAAAGATCGTATTGAAGCGGTGCTTAAAGGTACCGATCTTCTGTTTATTGCGGCAGGAATGGGCGGCGGCACGGGAACAGGCGCGGCTTCGGTTATAGCAAGGGTAGCGAGGGAACTCGGCATACTTACCGTGGCTGTTGTAACCAAGCCTTTCAGATTTGAAGGCAGAATCCGTAACGAAAACGCTATGAAAGGCATAGCTAATTTAAGAAAATACGTAGATACGCTCGTCGTTATTCCGAACGATAAACTATTGCAGTCTCTGCCTGCTCAGACCAGCGTTTTAGAAGCGTTTAAAGTTGCCGACGGGATGTTGAAACAGGGTATAATCGGAATTGTCGATCTGATTGCGACGCCTTCGCTTATAAACCTTGATTTTGCCGATGTAAATACGGTTATGAGAAATCAAGGGCTTGCCCACATGGGAATAGGTAAAGCCAAGGGTGAAAACAGAATCGTAGAGGCTGTAAGACAAGCCGTTTCTAGTCCTTTGCTTGAGACAACGATAGAAGGGGCGAGGTCGGTTATCTTAAACATTACGGGATCGAGGGATCTCGCGCTTACCGAAGTTTCGGAAGCTGCGGAACTTGTTGCCGGAATTATAGATAAAGACGCAAATATTATATTTGGCGCAACGATAGACGAAAGCCTTATAGACGAAGT
>CAJOMM010000105.1 GCA_905235765.1 uncultured Clostridia bacterium | reverse complement strand
CACTCTAAAACGTACGGAAGTTCCATTATAACGCTTTCTATCTCAAACGGACCTATTCTGTAACCTGAAGACTTTATGACGTCGTCTACTCTTCCTACGTAGTGGTAAAAACCGTCTTCGTCTCGCCAGGCGGTGTCGCCCGTATGATAATACCCGTCTCGCCAAGTAGCGGAAGTCGCTTCCGGATTTTTATAATATTCCACGGCGAGACCGCAAGGAAGTCCTCCTTTGATATTTACCACAACTTCCCCAACCTCGCCCTCTTTGACGGAATTTCCGTCCTCGGTTATTATATCTATATCGTAGATAGGGGCAGGTCTTCCCATTGAGCCTATTTTATGCGGCGCGCCGGTTAAATTACCTATCAGCATTGTAGTTTCCGACTGTCCGAACCCTTCATGTATCTTAAGCCCCGTAAGTTTTTCAAATTGACGGTAAACTTCGGGATTCAACGCTTCGCCTGCCGTCGTCATATGCTTTATCGAAGATAAATCGTATTTGGATATGTCCTGCTTTATCATCATGCGCAACATTGTGGGCGGCGCGCAGAAAGACGTTATTCCGTATTTCGCAAACATGGGAAGTATATCCGCCGCGTCAAATCTGTCAAAATCGTAGACGAATATCGGCGCTTCGCACAGCCACTGCCCGTAAAGTTTTCCCCACATGGATTTTGCCCAGCCGGTGTCGGATATCGTGTAGTGAAGCCCGTTTCTGTCTACGCCGTGCCAATATTTGGCGGTGTGAAAATGCCCCAACGGATATTTGCAGTTATGTAGTGCCATTTTAGGATATCCGGACGTTCCCGACGTGAAAAACATTATCATCGGGTCGTCGCCGCACGGCGAATCTTCAGTCCTCTCAAAATGTGTGGAAAACAATGAATATTCTTCGTCAAAATTGCGCCAGCCTTCTCTTTTCCCGTTGACTATAATCTTCGTCTTAAGATTCGCATAATTCTTTGCGGCGTTGTCAGCGTGCTCTGCGGTTTCACCGTCCGCGGTACAGATTATAGCCGTTATTTCTGCCGCCTTGTAGCGATATTCAAAATCGTGTTCCTGAAGTTGGTTCGTGGCGAGTATCGCTATCGCGCCGAGCTTATTCAGCCCCAGCATACAAAACCAGAACTGATAATGCCTTTTCAGAACAAGCAAAACTTTATCGCCTTTCTTTATGCCTAACGATTTGAAATAGTTCGCACAACGCGAAGACTGTTTCTTAATGTCCGAAAAAGTAAATCTCCTTTCCGTCTTATCTTTTGAAACGTGCAACATAGCGAGTTTGTCAGGGTCTCTCTCCCCGATTTTATCCACTATATCGAAAGCAAAATTGAATTTATCTGTGTTTTTAAATTTTATGCTTAGCGGATATCCGTTTTCGTCTTCTTTGACGTCGATAAAATTATGGTATTCTCTGTAAGAATCGTCCCGTTTTTCTTTCTCAGTCGGCGTTGCAGATAAAACTTTTTCCGGCTGAAGATCCGGAATCGGTTCCCCTGACGGGTTTAACACTATTGCGTAAAAAACGCAATTTTTACCGCCTACGGCAATCATCCCGTGCGGCGTTCCGCTATCGTAATAAATACTGTCGCCGGGACCTAAAACTTCTGTGTGGGTTCCGACCTTTACCATAAGGTTACCGGATACGACTATATCGCACTCCTGCCCGGCATGAGTGGTACATTCGATCTCTTTTTCTTCCGCGCCGGCAACGTATTTCGACTCTACGTACAAAGGTTCCGCGATTCTGTTTTGGAAAGCGTTTGCAAGATTATAATAGGTCATGCCGTGTGCGTTTGCTATCTCTTCGCCTTTGCCGCTTCTCGTTACCGTATATGACGATAAAAGAGGACTTTCCCCCTCGATTATATCGGTTACGTTCACACCGAACACTTTAGCGCACCTATAAATAAACGCAAAATTCAAGTCTTTATCGCCGCGTTCGCATTGAATATATTCGTCAACGGAAACGCCTGTCTCTTGTGCCATATATTCTACGGAACAGCCTTCAATATCGCGCAGATCTTTTATACGCGACGCCATCTCCTTAATCTTTGCGTCAAGATTTTTTTCCATAATTTTCTCCTTTTTGCGGTAAAAAAAACGCCTCAAAAGTTTAGTTACTTTTGAGACGAGATAATTCCCCGCGGTACCACTCAAATTGCAATAAATGCCACTCTTGGAATCCAACAATTCCTATGCCTTCACGCAGCAATCACGGAAAGGTTCTACCGGCTTAAAGCCCTCTTCCTTCCGACTCCGAAGTTACGCGTTCGTTCTCTATCCCAACGGTTCTCACCTTACCCGTTTCTCTGTGGAGAAGTTCAAAAACGACGCCTCTTCATCAACGCCTTTGTATTTCCTTATAAATATAGCACTCAAAAACCGCTTTGTCAAGGGATTTAAAAGGGTTGCGCTAATTTTTCAAGAATAAAAAATATTTGACAATAAATCTAAATAACCAAAAAATATAGCCGTATCGTTTTGCAAAAACGAAAAATTTGTGATAAAATATCCTTGCAACGCGGATATGGCGGAATTGGCAGACGCGATAGACTTAGGATCTATTTCGAAAGAGTGGGGGTTCAAGTCCCTTTATCCGCACCAA
>CAJOMM010000104.1 GCA_905235765.1 uncultured Clostridia bacterium | reverse complement strand
GGCGTCCGACGCCGTGTTTATAGAGTTTTCGGAGCCCAAAGACGGCGAGGAAGTTCCTACTCTTTTATCTAATAATAAAATGGTCAAACAGGCAGAATTCGTAACCGATTTGTATTCAACGCCAAACTACAGGGAACTTGATCCGAATAAGGTGGTTACGTTCTTCTTTCTGCTGTTAATGGGAATTATTATGGCGGATATAGGATACGGACTAGTTATGTTCGTATTCGGCATTGCGCTTGCAAAAAGGATAAAAATAGATAACGGAGCGAGAAATCTTATTGCTTTAGGCGGAATTTCCACTATGATATTCGGCGCGCTGTTTAATTCTTTGTTCGGGTTTGCAGTCCTGCCGATAAGAATATTGCCGAACCCGATTCCCGACGGGAGCGGAATAGATAATCTGATGATCGTTTTGGTCGGTTGCCTTGCTCTCGGCATTATTCAGATTGCGGTAGGTTACTTCTTAAAAGCGATAAATTCGTTTATGAACGGTGATATTTTGGACGGTATTCTCGGCGGATTGACCTGGGTATTCTTCTTTATAGGTTTTGTGCTCGGCGCGTTTAATTTTTTAGTTGGATATCTGATGCCGAACGTTCTTGAAAATCTTGACGAAGGAGTTAAATCTTTCTTTAACGCGGCAACCGTTCCCGGGCTTATAATCTTAGCCGTTTCGCTGGTGTTGGCAGCGGCAAACGCGGCTATGAAAGAACGTGGTTTTTCCAAAGTATCCAAATTTTTCGGAACCTTTTACGGTCTCATTAACCTCATGAGCGATATTTTAAGTTATGCGCGTGTTTTCGGTCTTATGCTTTCCGGTATGATAATAGCGCAGACGTTTAACGATATAGCGGTGCCTATGATAATCGGCGGTGGATTCGGCATTATTTTTGGCGCGTTGGTGTTCTTAATCGGGCATGTATTTAATCTTGCAATGGGCGTTTTAGGAGCGTATATTCACGTCAGCAGATTGCATTATATAGAATTTTTCTCAAAGTTCTACACGGGTGAAGGAAATAAGTTCGCGCCTTTAGGGTCGGATCTTCAGTACGTCGCCGTTAGTAAATAAAAAAAATAAATGTAAAAACGGAGGTTTTTATGTCAGAACAGGCTTTGGCTATTTTAGGATTGGCTTTGTGCGCAGGGTTGTGCGGCGCCGGGTCTGCGATAGGTCTGTATTATACGGGCTCAGCAGCTGCCGGTGTTCTTGCAAATGAGCCTAAGAAATTCAGTAAAGTGCTTATTTTAGTCGTTTTACCGGCTACGCAAGGTATTTACGGATTCGTATTCGCAATACTCGGTTTAAGCTCTGTTACCGGGATGACGGCTGCCACAGGTTCTCCTGAAGCGGCAATTATAGGCGCGAGGATTTTCGCGGCGGCTATGCCTTTGGCAATCACCGGTCTTATTTCCGGTATAATGCAAGGTAAAACGGCTGTCGGCGGAATTTATGCGGTCGCAAAGAACGAATCTATTTCCGGTAAACTTATATTGTTCCCGGCAATGGTTGAGACTTATGCGATTTTGGGCTTAGTAGTTTCTATTTTGCTTTTACCGTAGGTTTAATTATGGAAGGTAAAGAAGCTATTATCAACAAAATATTCCTCGAAGCTAACGAAAAGGCAGACGCTTTAGTAAAAGATGCGGAAGATTACGCTCTCGAATTAAAAGAAAACGCTGAAATTTGGTCGGATAAGTTTTCCAAAGAACAAAACGCTGCGATAAAAAAAGACGCGGACGATATCGTTAAAAGGCGTAAGATCGTGGCGGATCTTGAAGTTCGTAAGATAATTCTTAAAGCCAAACAAGACGCTATCGGCGAAGTATTTGATTTGGTTTATAAAAAACTTTGCGGACTTTCAAAAAGCGATTATCTTGAGTTCGTAAGAAAGGCGATAGAAGATTCTTGCGAGGACGGCGACGTAATAATTTTGTCTGACGACGGAGTGTTATCGCCTGACGATTTCAAGGGTTTCGATTTTTACGCCGCTAAAAAATTATCCGTTCAAAAAGAACGTGGAAATTTTGTCGGCGGAGTTAAACTCGTAGGAAAATTTTGTGATAAGGATTTAACATTTAAAGGAATTATCGAAAGTAAAAAAGACGATCTCGCTTTCGGTATTGCGCAGAAACTTTTCGGGTGATTTATGGGTAATGCGTTTTATTCGAGCGCGCAAGCGGTAGTTTTAGAAAAGACGCTTTTCGGCTCGGATCGAATTAAAAGAATGATCGAATCAAACGGAACGGAAGAAATTCTTAAAATTTTTGCCGAAGTTGGTTTTGGAGATAGCATCGCTAACGGAACCGCTGAAACGGAAAAGATTATCGAAAAAGAATATTCCGCTCTTTTGGCGTTCGTAAAATCCGTTTCGCCCAACGAATCATTTAAAAAGCTTTTATTATATCCCAACGATTTTAAAAATGCGGAAGCGTTAGTCAAAGCAAAATTTCTCAAAACGGAATATTCGGATATGCTTTCTCCAGACGGGTATATAGACGTCAATGTTTTGAAGGAAAAGATTTTTGCAGACGACTATAAATCTTTGCCGGCGAATATGGCGAAAGCTTTATTAAAATCCGATGAAGTTTTCGTAAACAAGGCTGCGACGGGACAGTTTATCAACGGGCTTTTCGTTAAGGCGCTATACGATGAATTGTTTTCTCTCAAACTGAAGAATAAAATTCTTGATAAAGTTTTGAAGGCGAAAGTAGATTTTATTAACGCCGGCGTCGCTTTAAGATCTCGTGATTTTGCGTCTGCGAGTAATTTTTTCGTGCATAACGGTGATCTGTCTTCGGAAGACTTAAGGTTTATATGCGAGCGTACGCCCGATGAGATAAGGGAAAGATTTAAATTTTACGATATATATTCGGTCCTTGAAAAGGGTGTTGCC
>CAJOMM010000103.1 GCA_905235765.1 uncultured Clostridia bacterium | reverse complement strand
TTTTCGACATTTTGTACAAAATTGTGAAAGTAAAAATTTTCGACGTTTGGAATAAATAGTTAAAAAATTTTATATATTGTATCGATAAACAATTTTGGTTAAGGAGGGCAATATGCCGTTTGAACCCGTTTTTGAAAATTTAAACTACAGAGGACGTTGCGGAGAGACCGTAAACAATATAAAAATCGACTGCAGGACGGAAGTTCCCTCGGATACCGTGCGTAAAATCGTCAACGTAGAAGGAAGTTGCGGAGTTTACTGCGGAGAAAAAAGCGAAGGCAAGGCGGAATTTTTCGGCAGAATTAATTTCTTCGTTTTATACGAGACGGTGGAAGGCGAACTTAAAAAGTGTGAAGGCGGCGCGGAATTCAAAGACGTTGCGGAAAATTCCGCAATAACCGGAACTTCCGTCGTCAGGTTTTCGTGCGAAGTCGAAAAAACCGATATTTCCACTTCCGGCGTCAACTTGTCGATTTCTGCGGTCGTGTCGGTCAAAGGGAAAATATTCGTCAATTCCGAAGTGAGGGCGATATCCGGCGGCGAAGGCATAATCGCGGACGTTAAAGAACGGCATATTTTGAAAACCTATTCCGCTGCGGAAATTTCGTATCCCGTCGATGAAGAGTTTGAGGTAAATTATAAGGTTGCCGAGGTAATAGGGCACGGCGCCAAAGCGGTGATTACCGCCGTGCAATGCGGCGTCGGAGCAATAATATGCGACGGTGAAATTTATCTGACTGAAATATTCTTGCAATCGGGAGAAAAAAAGGATATAATAAGAGAAGATAGGACTATTCCTTTCAGGATAGAAGCAGAATGCGAAGAGGCTATGCCGGCGCTTTCCGCGACGGCGAGAGTCAACGTTAAGACGGTCAAGACAGACGTTGCGGTCGATGAAGAGGGAGGCGTTTCCACGGTAAGCGTTGCCGTAACGTTAGACGTGGGCGGCGAAGCGGAATCTTTAGAGAGCGTAAACGTTGCCGCCGACGCTTTCAGTACGGAGTGCGAGCTGGAACTCAAAAAAGAGAAAGCCGCGTTTTTCGCCGGCGACGGGTTAAAGACGGTAACCTTAAAAGCGGAAGGGCGTTGCGCGGTGGAAGAATTGCCGCAGACCGCTAAACTTCTCGGCGTTTTAGGCGAAAGGGCGGATATAATCTCAGTCGAAAAGACGGGCGCTTCCGCAGTCGTTTCGGGAACGGTTTCCGTTACGGCAGTATTTTCCGACGGCGAGGACGATATAGTCGTAAGAAAAGTCGAATTTCCGTTTGAAAAGAATATCGATATGGAAAAAGAGTTCGACGAAATCGAAATATCCGTTGTCGCCGAGCGCGCGCACGGAAAAATATTTACTTTTACCGAGCTGGACGTCGATACCGATCTCGTATTCACGGCGTCCGTCAGTAAATATTACGAATTTCCGTATCTTTCGCAAGTTACCGAGGGCGAAAAGAAGTTTCCCGAGCAAGCGGCGGTCAGCGTATATATACCGCTCGTCGGCGAAGGGCTTTGGGACCTTTCAAAGAGGTTGAACGTAAGTCCGGAAAAACTTATAGCGACAAATACCGATTTGCAATTTCCGCTTTCCGGAAAAGAAAGGATAGTAGTTTACAGGCAAAAATAAGATATAAGGCAACAAATGAAAAAAGTTAAGGTAAAAATACCGGCTAAAATCAATCTGACGCTGGACGTATTGGGAGAAAAAAACGGTTATCACGAGATATCTTCTTTGGTGGCTTCGCTCGATATTTACGATGAAATAACGGTTATGCCGCTTAAAGAGGACATTATAAGCTTAAAATTTTACGGATCGCCCGTATATTGCGAAACTAAAAAAAGCAACGCTTATTTCGCGGCGGAAGCATTCAGGAAAGAATTTTCAAGCGGCGGAGTCGATATAAGAATCAAAAGGAATATCCCCGTTGCCGCAGGGCTTGGCGGTTCTTCCGCGGACATAGCCGGAGTGCTATCGGGGATGAAAAAACTTTACGGCGTAAAAAAAGACCTGGGATTTATAGCCGAAAGACTCGGCAGCGACGTTAATTATATGATGCAAAGCGGTTATGCGGTAATAAGTAACCGCGGCGAACAAGTCCGTACGGTAAACGCCGATGCAAAAATTTACGTCGTCGTGCTATTGGGGACTAAAGGCGTTTCCGCCGGAGAAAGCTATCGAGTATTCGACGAACTTAAAAAGACTTACGATAAAAGCACGGATAATGCGGTAAAGTTTCTCGAACGAGAGGATATGGAAAATCTTTTCGGCGTTATTAAGAACGATTTACAGGACGCCAGCGAAAAAATACTGCCGGAAATAAGTTATTCGCTTAGCATATTACAAGGATTCGGTAAAGCGCTGATGACGGGCAGCGGATCGGCTGTCTACGCGGTATTTTCCGAAAAGGGCAAGAGAAACGCCGCTTATAACAAGCTGAAAAAGGTGTTCGGAGAAAGAGTTATCAAAGCCGAAACGGTAAAAATAGACATAAATTGATCTCATTGCCGCGAAAATTTTCGCGGCAATATTTAATATATTTATTATAAAACTTTATTTTTACATAAGTTTATGTTAAAATATAATAAAAAAAATAACGGAGGATACGTTTATGAACAAATACTCGGGAACACAAACTGAAAAAAATTTGATGGCGGCTTTC
>CAJOMM010000102.1 GCA_905235765.1 uncultured Clostridia bacterium | reverse complement strand
GTAACAAACGCGGATTGCAACGATCGTTCGTGCATAAATTCAGGCTGGTTTTACGGCGGCATAACGCCCGTCGTGTGCCTTCCTCACAGATTGATAATAAAATCAGTAAGCCGTAATAACGGCGATTACGATTTGATAACCGGATAATATGAACACTAAAAGAATTGCTTTAGACGCCGTACTCACAGCTTTGGCACTTGCGATATTTACGGTCGAACAACTAATCGTTATCCCGATACCCGTTCCCGGCGTAAAATTAGGACTTTCCAACGTCGTAACCTTATTTGCGGTTTTCGCCGTTTCCCCTATAGACGCCGGTATAATTTTAGCGCTGAGAATAGGGCTCGGCAGCATTTTTTCCGGAAGTGTAACCGGATTTTTATTCAGTTTGAGCGGCGGATTGCTTTGTTATATCGTTACCGTTCTTTTGTCAAAAATAATCAAAGACAATCAAATATGGATTTGTGGAATTTTCGGCGCGATAGCCCACAGTATAGGTCAAATTTTTGCGGCTTACTTCATAATGGGAACGGCTGAAATTTTTATATACCTACCCGTCCTCGTCGCTTGCTCCGTATTGACCGGAGGACTTACGGGTTCGTTATCGCAATTATCTACCGTTAAATTAAAGAAAATATTTCCCTTCCTTCCGTTTGATAAAAAAACAAAAAAATAAATGCTGCAAATTTTGGAATATATTCCATAACCTGCAGCATTTATGCTATTTTTGATTAAATTAAAATCAGACGTTGCCCTGCGCTTTCATTGCTTCCGCAACCTTTAGGAATCCTGCGATATTCGCGCCTGCCATATAATTTCCCGGCATACCGTATTCTTTAGCCGCTTCATCACAAGCCTTAAATATGCTTCTCATTATATCGTGAAGTTTCTCATCTACTTCTTCAAACGACCAAGAATATCTCATTGAGTTCTGGCTCATTTCCAAACCGCTGGTCGCAACGCCGCCTGCGTTAGCCGCTTTCGCCGGACCATACAGTATTCCGTTAGCGAGATAGGTATCTATCGCTTCAGGCGTGGAAGGCATATTCGCGCCTTCCGACACTACTTTACAGCCGTTTTTAATGAGTATTGCCGCACTTTCTCCGTCAATTTCGTTCTGCGTCGCACAAGGAAGAGCGATATCGCAAGGAATTGTCCAAATACCCTTACAACCTTCGTGATATTCTGCGTTCGGATGAGTTGCTATATATTCTTTTATTCTGCCGCGTCTTACTTCTTTGATTTCCTTTACGGCTGCGATATCGATACCGTTTTTATCGTAGATATAACCGTTACTGTCGCTCATTGCTACGACTTTAGCGCCGTATTCGGTGGCTTTTATACAAGCGTAAATAGCTACGTTTCCGGAGCCGGAAACAAGAACCGTTTTATCCTTAAAACTCAACCCGTTTGCGGCAAGCATTTCGTTGGTGAAATAGCAAAGTCCGAAACCGGTCGCTTCCGTTCTTGCGAGCGAGCCGCCGTACGTCAAGCCTTTTCCGGTTAAAACGCCTACCCACTCGTTTCTTATCTTTTTATATTGTCCGAACATATACCCTATTTCACGCGCACCCGTACCGATATCTCCGGCAGGAACGTCGCAATCGGCGCCTATATGTTTACAAAGTTCTGTCATAAAGCTCTGACAAAATCTCATTATTTCCCCGTCCGATTTGCCTTTGGGATCAAAATCGGAACCGCCTTTCGCTCCGCCCATAGGTAACGTCGTCAAACTGTTTTTAAATACCTGTTCAAATCCGAGAAATTTGATTATTCCAAGATACACCGACGGATGAAGTCTTATGCCGCCTTTATAAGGTCCGATTGCTGAATTGAACTGGACTCTAAAACCCCTGTTCACCCTATAAACTCCATTATCGTCTACCCATGGTACTCTGAAAATGATTTGTCTTTCAGGTTCGACAAGTCTTTCAAGCACGCCGAGGTCTACTAAATCTTGTCTTTTTTCTATTACCGGCTCCAAAGAAGTAAACACTTCCGTAACCGCTTGAATAAATTCCGGTTCGCCGGGATTTCTTTTCTTTGTTCTTTCGAGTAAATCAAGAAGATATGCGTTTTTAATTGCCATTATGGTTTCCTCCGTTTTTTTATAGGTTTATTTTATCACAAAACTAATAGGTAAAAAACTGTTTTTCAATATTTTTTCGTTATATAAATCATTATTTTTAATTATATTTGTCAAAAACACTGTTGAAGATCGGCAAACAGCGCGAAAAATATTATTATTACGAATCCTATAGTATGCACGACCGCTTCTATTCTCCGATTTACGGGCTTGCCTCTTATCCATTCTATCAGCGTAAATACGACTCTCGAACCGTCAAGCGCCGGAAACGGTATCAGATTAAACACAGCGAGGTTAACTCCGATAAACGCAGCAATATTTAAGAGGCTCCATAGCCCTCCGGTTTTTATCGCGCTTGCGGTAATCGTTATCGTACTAACGGTGCCACCGAGCGAACGTATTCCGAGAGCGCCTGTAAACAACTGTCTGAAAACGGTAAAAATAGTTCCGGCAAGCTTAAAAGAATATTCAAAACTTCTGCCTATCGTGGCGAAAAAACCAAACTTTATCCCGGTCATTCTAAATCCGTTATCCGTAACTCTGCCGTCTGCATCAACCGAATATTTCACGCCGAGCGCTTTACACAGAGTTTCAACGTCTTCAAGATTNAAGATTTGTAAAATCAGTCGAAGCTTTCAATTTTATCGTGTAATTTTTGAACTCGCCGTTTCTCAGAAGATAAAATTCCACCTCTTCGCCTTGTGATTTGCCGCTAATCGCCAGCATAAGATCGGTTGATAAATACACGTTTTTTCCGTTCGCGCGAATTATAACGTCTCCATCTGAAAACGAATATTCGACGCCGTACGGCGGATTTTCATCAACATCGTAAGTCATGACCGCAGAATGTCCGTAAATTCCGAACATAAGACAAATGACTATAATGGCGGTCAAATAATTCATAAACGCTCCGGCTAAAAGAACGAGTATTCGCTGATACGGTTTTTTATTGTTAAACGCCGAAGGATCGTCGGTTTCTCCGTCCTCGCCCTTAAAAGCGCAATAACCGCCTAAAGGTATTGCCCTTATCGAAAAATTT
>CAJOMM010000101.1 GCA_905235765.1 uncultured Clostridia bacterium | reverse complement strand
CCTCCGAAACCTTCTCGACCTCTCTTATGTCGTTAATGTCTATTTTGGCAGGCGTTTTGATATAGGCGATCTTCTGCCTCATATCTTCGCTGTAACTGTCCGAATAAGAGGTTTTTGAGGAAATTTCTTCGGCGCGAGGCTTGTCGGACTCCTCTTTCATCTCTTTTCTCGTCTTAAACTCGAACTTATCGAAATCGCCTATGAATAATTTCTGCGTGGGCGTTTGCGTTGTGAATTTAGCGTCTTCCACGGGGTAATCTCGCTCTCCGGATATCTTAACGCCGTCCGGCACTTGGGATTTTACGTAAGAACTTTTAAACTCCCCGTCCTCCGGTTTTACCCTCTTGTTGGCGTTTACTATGTCCGCGATAAAGAAGTACGCAAGAACGGCAATCGCTGCGCCGAGCACCACGGCGGAACCCACCACGGTCAGAAGCGCATACAATAAATAACCTACAAGTCCCGCTATAATTCCGCCGGCGGAAGCGGTCGCCGCGCCACCGGCGCCGCGAGTATAAGATTCCGCAAGATATTCGCCGTATGAAGAATATCCTTTACCCATAGAAAGAATATGCGAAAACAGAAAAACGCAGACGACAAAACCCGTTAAAAGCGCCTTTCTTTTCGCCGAAACGCGCGGTTTTTTACCCGTTATAAGAATTACGCCGAGCGCAATAAACAGTACCGACGTAAAATATGAAAACCAACCCAATATGCCGAATAAAAATTCACTTACGGCTTTGCCCGGAAGGGAAAACACCGCGTCTCCCGTTATAAGGCAAACGAGACAAAGCGTGGAAAAAAGTACCGTTACCACGCCTACCGTTTCTTTCGTCAATATAGAATTTTTATTTCTCTTTTTTTCGTTATTTCTCTGACCGTTCAAAATTAACCTCTGAATTACCGCTTTTTAAATTATACCAAAAAAAAATTATGTTTACAATGTTTTTCGTGATTTATTTTTAAATATAAACGAATAAATATTTCAAAACGGCAAAAACTTACGAAAGGAGAAAAATTATGAAAAAATTTTTGATTTTTATATTCGCCGCTCTCATAGCGCTGACCGCAATGCCGCTTTTCGGCTGTAACGAGCAAGCAATGAACGGCGAAACGGACGCTGATTATCGCGCCGTAGACGAACAATCTTACCAAAAAATCGTAAGCTTAATAGACGAAAACTCGCCTGTAAAAGGAACGGAAAACGTTTTCGGCGGAATTCTTTCTTCCGATCTTGAATTAACATTTAAAGTCGGCGAAAAATCTATGACCGCTATGGAAACAGAAACGCTTAAATTGCTTTTCTCGAACGACAAACTGTACTTAGCGCTAACGGGAAACGCAAACGTAAAAGCGGATGACAAATTCCTTGACGAAACCGTATCTTCCATTTTTTCACTTATGGAAATTCCGCTCGACGAAAACCCCGAAATTCCCGACATCGGTATGGTCAACGTAATGGGAGAAGCTAACGCCTATTACGACGACGAAAACCTTTACCTTGACGCCAAAGTTACGGGTATTACCGAAAATCAAAAAGATCTTTTCGGAAACGTGGGAATAGACGTCGATAAAATGGGACTTGCGGAAGGAATAAAATACAAATTCGAAAACGCACAATTGAAATCCGAAGTCATAAATCTTATTCAAAATATGAAAGACGGCTTGTCAAGAGGCTTGTCAGAATTAAAAAAACTGGACTATACGACCTTGAAAGACTATTTAACGCTGTTCGATATAAAAATGTACGTCGCCGAAAAAGAAACGGGGGTTAAGGTAAAGCTTGAAACTTCTACCGCCACAGCCGCCAAAATTAAGGCTTGGGCTAACGAACACGACGAAAACATGCGCCAAACGTTTGAATCGCTTAACGTAGATAAACTCGATGTAAATATCTGCTTTTCCTTCGATTCTTACGGAAAACTCGACGAAATTTCAATGAGAGGAGATATAAAGTCAAACGTTATCAAAAACCAAACGAAAATAGACTTGGGAATATCCGGCAGCGCAAATCTTTCGCTTACCGCGCCGGCTATACAACTTCCGTCTTTTGAAGACTTTACCTTTCCCGGAGAAAACGGAAATTCTATGGGAAACACAGACGGCAATTCAAGTTCGGGCACAACAAACGGGTAAACTATCGACTCCGATTTTTATAAATTTACTTGGCAGTCGCCTTAAAGGCGCCGCAAAATCCGTAGTTACGGGTTTTGCGGCGCTTTTCCGTCATCAAACTAATATCTTTAATAAAGAAGCACGTTTCACTTGACAAACAAATAAACGTATTCTATAATGAAATAAAAAAAGGAGTACATAATATGAAAAAACTTATCACAATCGTATGTTCTTTATGCCTTGCCGTGATGATGTTTGCCCTCTCCGCTTGTGGCGGCGGCAGTTCTTCCGGCAGTATTAAAGGCAACTATAAAACCGTGGACGCAACTTCTTACGCGGCGACGGCAGAAACGCTTAAAAATGCAAAAGTGCCTTTTACCCCTAATCGCGCCGAAGAGGATCCCGACAAGGCGGCTGAAAAGGTCGGATTTTCTTTCAACAGCAAAGGTGAAATCGCTTTTACCATAGACGGCAAAAAAGCTTCCATAGGCTCAGACGCTACGATTAAAGCAATCAACGAAGATGAATCCATCTTGGCTTTAAGCGGAGATGTGAAAATTAAGATGGACGATAAGTTCATCGATACTATAG
>CAJOMM010000100.1:4127-4528 GCA_905235765.1 uncultured Clostridia bacterium | reverse complement strand
AACGAGTTTGTTACTTCAATAAAATATCCGAAAACCCTATTATAACCTATACGAAGATTTTTGATGCCTGTTCTTTCTTTTTCTCTTTTTTCTATTTCGTCAACGCTATGTTGTCCGCCACTTGCAAGATCCCTTAATTCATCCAGCTCCTTATTGAATCCGGGCTTAATATATTTGTATTTTATATTATTCAGCCGTCTTTTGTTTTCCTTTTCTTCGCCGAATAATTCAGAATCTTCGTCGTAAATTGCGCTATCTAAAAGTTTTACGACTTCGTCGTACTCGCTTAAATTTTTAATTATATCCGACACAATTTCCCCGTTTATACCGGAAAGCTGAAATCTGATATTAGGCAGAACCGCAAGAGACTTTGATAAAGCCAAACAGTCTTTAGGCGAAAG
>CAJOMM010000100.1:0-4112 GCA_905235765.1 uncultured Clostridia bacterium | reverse complement strand
CCGGTTATTCTTCCGACATCCTTTACTCCTGAAAGGATATCTGAAAGGCTTTGTCTTATAAGGGTATTATTATAAAAACTTTCAACCCCGTCAAGCCTATAGTTTATTTTCTCGATATTTTGGAGCGGCGAAATTATATAATTCTGTAGCTTCCTTGCTCCCATACTCGTACGAGTTTTATCGAGCACCCATAAAAGAGACCCGTATTTTTTATTATCGCGAAGCGTCCTTAAAATTTCAAGATTTTTAATCGCGTTAGAATCGAGCATCATGAATTCGTCGGCTTTAAGCACCGTGATCGAATTTATATTACTTATCAAAGATTTTTGCGTTTCTTTAAGATATGAAATCAGCGCGCCCGACGGTATCGCCGATACGTCTTTACCGATAAATCCTACCGATGTTAAAGACGAGACTCTAAGCTGCTTTTTAAGGTTATCGACCGCGTTATCGAAATCAAATTCGCTCTCCGTATAAGTCGCAATTTTAGGCAAAATCATTTGCGTAAACACCGGAAGATCGGAAAGATTGGTCACAGCGTCTCTGTTGCCGATTATCTCGACCGGGGCAATTCTGACAAGTTCGTTCATAAGGTCTGAATCGGCATTTTCGCCGCTAAAACTTTCGGCAAAAAACTCACCCGTCGTAATATCTGCCCAAGCTATCGCCCGAACGTTTCCTTCAGAATACAAAGCGAGAAGGAAATTATTAGTCTTATCGTCTATAAGTTCGTCGTTTGTAACCGTTCCTGCGGTAACTATACGAACCACGTCTCTTTCAACGAGTTCTTTTCCGTTTGGCTCTGTAAGTTGTTCGCATATTGCTACCTTATATCCCGATGAAACCAATTTAGAAATGTAAACGTCTGCGGCGTGAAACGGAACTCCGCACATAGGCGCGCGCTCTTCCAAACCACAATCCCTTCCCGTAAGGGTCAAATCAAGAATTTCCGACGCCTTTATAGCGTCGTCGAAAAACATTTCGTAAAAATCACCTAAACGATAAAAAACTATGCAATCTTTGTACTTTTCTTTAACCTGCAAATAATGCGACATCATTCGTGAAAGCGCCATAATTATTCCCCTATATCAACAATTTCGCCTAAAAGCGACATTCCGCCCGTTTTTGTTATCTTAACGTTGACAAACTTGCCTATTAGACCTTCTACGCCGCTAAAATACGCCATCCTTCCATATGTATCCCTGCCTAAGAATTTATTCTTCTTTTTATCGAACCCTTCGCATAAAACTTCTATTGTCTTATTCAAATATTCTTTAGATTGCCGTCTGTTTTCGGCATTTTGGCAGTCGATAAGTTCCATGATCCTGCGTTTTGAAATTTCTTCGGGAATCTGACCTTCCATTTTTGCAGCCGGAGTGCCACCCCTCGGAGAATAAACGAAAGTAAAGGCTCCTGCAAATTTGACTTTCTTTACAAGCGATAGAGTGTCCATAAAATCCTCGTCCGTTTCCGTCGGGAACCCCACCATTATATCGGTAGTAATAGCAATATCGGGCATGTATTTTCTCAAAAGTTCAACTTCTCTTAAATAATCTTCCCTTGTATAATGGCGATTCATAAGCTTTAATATCCTATTTGAACCAGACTGTAAAGGGAGATGAATTGACCTACACGTCTTATCGCTTTCACAAATAGCGCGAATAAGCTTTTCTGATAAATCTTTAGGATGATTCGTCATAAACCGAAGGCGGAACTTTCCGTCAAGCTCCGAAACTTTTCCTAAAAGATCGGCAAAATCCACATCTCCTAAATCTCGCCCGTACGAATTTACGTTTTGACCTAAAAGCGTTATTTCTTTATACCCGTTATCTATAAGTTCTTTACATTCCGAAATTACAGAGTCAACGCTTCTGCTCTTTTCCCTGCCCCTGACATAAGGAACAATACAATACGTACAAAAATTATTACAACCGTAATTTACGTTTACCCAACCGTTTGGAAAACTGGAACGCATCTTAGGCGTGCCCTCTTTAATTCGCGAATCTCCTTCGGAAACGGAGATAACGTGCTTTACGTTTTCCGATTTTCTCAATAAAAGTTCTTTAAAATCTTCGAGATTATGGGTCCCGAAAACAATATCGATAAACGGGAATTTTTCGACCAACTTTTCCGCATATCCCTTTTGCTGCGTCATGCAACCGCCGACTGCGATTATCAAATCTTTTTTATTACGCTTCAAAGATTTAAGTGCGCCTATATTCCCTTCCGCCTTCTTTTCCGCGTTTTCCCTAATACAACAAGTATTAAAAACCACGATATCCGCGGATTTTACGTCTTTAGTTTCGGTATATCCGAATTCGGAAAGAATACCGCCGAGTTTTTCTGACTCGTGGAGATTCATCTGGCAACCGTACGTTATTAAGCAATATTTTTTATTACAATAATCCATATTGAATATAATACATTAAAATAAAAATTTTGTCAATTTTATAAGCCAATTTCCGGCATATAACTTATAAACTTACGCACAATATTTTATATGAAAAAAATTCTGTTAAAAACATTACTCGTTATTATAGGTTTAATTCTTATTTTTACGCTCACGTTTACCGCTTACTATCTTGTAACTACAAAAGACTACGAATTAGACGAAAGCAAACTCGTCAATTTTAACTCTGAGATTTATGACAATAATGGAAATTTTATCGAAGAATCGGTAGGAAACTTGAGTGTAACGGATTTTAACGAATTGAAAGAATACACTGTAAAAGCGTTTATCGCTATAGAAGATAAACGTTTTTATAAACATAAAGGAATTGACGTAAAAGGTCTTATAAGAGCAATGTTTAATAACGTAAAAAGTATGTCTTTTAAAGAAGGTGCTTCAACAATAAGCCAGCAACTTATAAAAAACACTCACCTTTCAAGCGATAAAACGTTAAAAAGAAAGCTTGCCGAGATAAAACTTGCAAAACAGCTCGAAAAAAAATATACGAAAAACCAAATACTTGAAAAATATCTGAACACGATATATTTCGGAAACGGATGCTACGGAATAACCTCTGCATCAAAAAGGTATTTTGGCGTCGATCCTCAGACCTTACGCTTAATCAAAGCGCTATACTTGCGGCGATAATAAAAGCGCCGTCAACCTATTCGCCTGTCGAAAATCCGCAAAAATGTTTTGACAGAAAAAATCTCGTACTGAAATCCATGTTGGAACAGAAATTTATTTCAAAATCCGAATACGAAGAAAACGTGAACAAGTTTGAAGAAATAAACGAATACCAAACGGGAAATTCTTCGTATCTTAAAATGATAAAAAAAGATTACGACTTGATACTAGAAAAAACGGGCAACGTAGGTAAAAAATGTAAAATCTTTACTTATTTCGATGCAAATCTTCAAAACTATTTGGAAAATTCTATACCCGAAGAAACAGAAAACTTTGATAAAAAAGTGATAATTCTTAATAAAAACAATCAAATAAACGCTTATTATTCGACTTGTGGAGAAGTGTGTAGACAAATGGGTTCAACAATAAAACCGCTTTTGGTATACGCTCCCGCAATAGAAGAGAACGTCATTGATTCTTGTTCCGTTATAAACGATGAAAAAACCGATTTCAGCGGCTACAGCCCGTCAAATTATAACGACAAATATTACGGCTACGTATCGGCAAAATTCGCTCTGGCAAAAAGTCTTAACACCTGCGCCGTAAAAATTCTAAATTCAACCGGAATCAAAAAAAGTATGTATTACACTGAAAAGGCAGGAATACCTTTTACAGAACACGACGATTCGCTATGTATGGCATTAGGCGCCACCGAAAAAGGCGCAACACTCTTACAAATAGCAGCAGCGTACAGCACGTTCAAAAATAAAGGTTACTTTACCGTCCCTTCCGCAATAGACAAAATTATTACTGAAGAAGGGAAAATCATATACGCTAACCGCTACGACAAGAAAAGAGTATTCGGAGAAGACACAGCGTTTATAATAAACGATGCGCTACGATATACCGTAACCGACGGCACGTCAAAATACTTAAACAACCTGAAAGTGCCGATATGCGCCAAAACCGGAACGGTAGGAACAGAAAACGGAAATACCGATGCTTATTCGATATCTTACGACAACGATTACACGAT
>CAJOMM010000099.1 GCA_905235765.1 uncultured Clostridia bacterium | reverse complement strand
ATATATTTTAGGAATTTCAAGCTGCATATAATCGACTAAGACCAAAGATAAAAGTCCCAGTAACAGCAAGCCCGAATACCTTAAATAATATTTGTTTATTCGCTTTCCGAAAATCATATTATCAATTATATCACATAAACTTCCAAAACTCAATTCTAAAAACCAAAAAAGACGATAAAACGAAAAAAGTGTTTAAAATATTAAAGCCGCCGCAAAACCCTGTAGTTTATAGGTCTTGCAGTGGCTTAAAAAATTTCATTTTCGTCCGCTTAGCCACATTACGAGCAAGTTAAACGGAAAAATTCAACACATAAAAAGATACGAATCGTTTTAAGAAAGCGCGTTTTCCACTATTTTGGCGTTTAAGTCGTTTAAACTTTTAAGGTCGTAAAACTTACCCTTTTTCTCCATAAGTTCTTCGTAACTCCCCGATTCCACACACCTTCCGTCTTCCATAACGACAATGACGTCGGCGTTCCTAATTGTAGAAAGCCTATGCGCGACTATAAACGTAGTTCTTCCGCTTATTGATGCGCTTATCGCCTTCTGAACGTGATATTCGGAAATGTTATCGAGCGCGCTCGTCGCCTCATCGAGAATCAATATTTTAGGATCTCTTATAAGCGCTCTCGCAATGGTTATTCGCTGTTTTTGACCGCCCGACAATTTATCGCCGTGTTCGCCGACCTGCGTATTGAGTCCGTCCGGAAAATCTTTCAAAAATTCGTTGACGTTAGCCATTTCAATCGCCCTCATCAACGATTCTTCGCTGTAACACTCCATGCCGTAAGTTATATTTTCCCTTATCGTTCCCGAAAACAGTATGCTGTTTTGCGGAACAACCGAAATGTTTTGACGGTAATTTATAAGGTCGAATTCCTTCATGGGCTTGCCGTCCACAAAAACCTCGCCCTTTGTCGGAGTCAAAAGTCCTATTATAAGATTCATTACCGTGGATTTGCCCGACCCCGAAGATCCGACGAAAGCTACGCATTGGCCTTTGTCTACTTTAAGCGAAAAATCCTTGACGACATCTGCTTTCCCGTCGGGATAACGATACGAAACGTCTTTGAACTCTACTTCGCCATCTATTTTATCTATCTTAATATTGCCTAACGTGTTTTCCACTTCCGTCGCAGTCATTATCTCGGAAATGGACGATAAAGCGTCAAGACCTTTCCCCATCGTGGGAGCAAAACCGACCAGCCCCGAAACGCCGTTGCTGATCGAGGTAAACATCGACTGGTAAAGAATTATATCTCCGACGGAAATTATTTTATTGAAGGCGAGAAAAGAACAGAATACGAGGCATAAAAGATTTAATGAGGCTTGTATAACGTACGACCACGAACCGAAATACGCATGAATTCTGTCAACGCCATAGCCTGACACGGTTACCCTCGCTATAGACCTGTTGAGCATAGCTATCTCTCTCGATTGAAGTCCGTGAGATTTGGTTACCGTCGTCATCTCCATCATAGTGGTAAGTTGCGCGCTCATATCCTCCGTTTTTACACGGAAATCTTTATTGGACTGTCTTATCTTTTTTCTGAACGCAAACGTAAGACAAACGTTAAACGGGATAACAACGATAAAAAATAAAGAAACGAATATGTTTTTATAAATGGAAATTGCAGATGATACCACGACCGATATTACGGCGGGAATCAGGCTGAACATTATGGCGTTGAACAGTCCGTCGACAGACTCGACGTCCCTTAAAAATTTGGCTTGTATTTTACCCGATTGCATATCTTTATGATACGTAATAGATAAATGTTGCAACTTACGAACGACGGCGCTCTTTAACCCTGCGCTCGTTCTCCTGAGCATTTTACTTACTATTTTCCACCTTAAAACGGTGAACGGAACGTTTAATATAATACTCACGAGGGCGACCGCAACGTTTATCGAGAAATACCAGATAAGCTCGCTCTCAAAACCTCTCTCGATAATAGCGGTTACCGCGTTTATTACGTTTGCCGTGCAAATAGGTATAATCCAAACCGGCAACGCTTGTAAAAAATAGACGATTGTCGAAACGGTAATAGGCTTGGCGTTTGCTTTTGCAAACTTCTTGAGAAGTCCGTTCTTTCTGTTCGGTTTCGTACCTTCTTCGTCAAAAATATGGTCGTAATTTGGAATTTTCTCCTCTTCTGCCCTTACGGTTGAAACACTTATTGCCTCACCGTCTTGCTCTTTACGTCGAGAAAATTTCCCTTTTCTTGTCTTTTGCCGCTCTCCATAAGATACGCCGTCACCTACGGAAGACGCTTTATTTTTAACTTTTTCTTGCCTATCGGATTGAAGCAAAGAATTTTCTTTTCCCATCTATTCTCCTTTTCGATAAGTAGAAACGATCTGTGTGGCAATTAGGACTACTAAACCGAAAATTCTTCAATAAGTGAAATTATGCAACCAAAATTTACGCTTAAAGGATTTCCTCTATGTAGTTTACTGTATCGAGTGAAGTAATTGCTTCAATTATATCTTTATGACTATCGACCTTGATTTTATTTTTGTCTATCTTCAACGCAACCGTATATACCGCTAAACCGGAGTTGGCATAAGCCGGATTTATTTCCACGCCGCTTATTTTCAATCCCAACTGTCTTAACGCATGTACAAACTTCTGCAAACTGTCTCTGCTCTTCAATTCAACGTATATCTCAAACGACGTAGACCTTCTCTTTGTTCCGACTTCTATTTTCGGCAAAATTATAAAGCCGAAAATGTATATCAAAAGTCCTATAAGTCCTATGAAATAAAGCCCTTGGCATATTACGAGCGACATAACTTCCGAACATATAAGCCCAACGGAAGTCGTAAGTCCCCTGAACTGGTTTTTAGAATTAAAAAGGATTGT
This sequence comes from uncultured Clostridia bacterium, assembly GCA_905235765.1. GTDB lineage: Bacteria > Bacillota > Clostridia > Christensenellales > Borkfalkiaceae > UBA1259. The sequence goes on along the minus strand of CAJOMM010000099.1, from coordinate 1,963 downwards.
GTTGCTCGATATAATAGCAGTGGCTACTATAATTATCGGACACACGACGGAAAAAGTCGCGCCTATTTCCGTTACCATATAAAAATCGAATATGCCGGCAAGCGCAGACGCAATCGATACGAACACGAACGTTTTAAGTCCTGCCGCCTGCAAATTTCTCGATCTCTCGGTCCCCATGATTATGCCTACGCATAAGCACAATACAAATTTCAACAAACNAGAATATACGTTAAATTCTTGCGACCAATCACCTAATAATTTCCCTATTATATCCATTTCTATCTCCTGTTTATATGCTTTCCGTATCTCTTGTTATAAAAATCCGAATAACTATCCTCTGTAAACGCCGATTCGTTGAACGCCTTTTCTTCTTCCGTATTGGCGTAATCCTCCGCGTCAATCTCTTTCTGTATCTCCAACACTCTTTCTTTGAGCATTCCGACTTTATCCTGTTTTGACAGTTCCTCAACTTTTACCGGTGCCGTTTCAACAGCCCCTCCTATCGAACCTGATAGATATAAAGAAAGTTTCGCGCATGCCGGTCCTATCAATTCATATAATATGCTCGACGATAATATTATAGTCTGTATGGCCGCGCCTTCCGTTCCACCTATCGTCCTTTCCGCAAGCGCCGCTAATCCTATTGCAACACCTGCCTGGGGTATTAACGCCAAGCCCAAATAATTCCGCGTTTTTTTCGGCTTTTTCGCTATAGCGCATCCGGCGTAAGCGCCGGCGTATTTCCCCATTATCCTCACTATAAAATAGAGGACGCCTATAAGTATAAGCGGCAACGAACCGAAGGATCCGCCGGAAAACAACATATCTATTTTGAAATTCACGCCCGACAGCACGAAAAACAATAACAATATCGGCGGACTGAAATAATTCAGTTGCTTAAACAATTTATCGTCTTTAGTTACGTTTATATACACCATCCCCATTGCCATACAGCCGAGAAGCGGCGAAACGTCCAAAACCGCGCCTATTCCGCAAATCAAAAACAGCAACGCCACGGAAACTATAAGCCTATTATCCGTGGATCGCTTTTTCATAAGGAATTTCAATACGAACGCTAATCCCACACCCAACGCTATCATAAGCAAGTTATATACAAGCGGAAGTACAAGATTTGAAACCGAAAATCCGTTTCCTAAACTTGCAGACGCCACAGATATCGCTATACTGAACGCCAAAAGGCTTATTACGTCGTCAAACGCGACTACGGAAAGCACCGTGTCTACAAAGTCTCCCGAAGCGTTAGTCTGTCTTATGGTCATCATCGTTGACGCAGGCGCCGTTGCAGACGCTAACGCCGCCAACACAAGCGAAAACGACAAACTTAACCCTAAAATAAAATAGGTCAATATAAAGACCAAAACAGACGCCATAAGAGATTCAAACAGCGTTATTATCACAAGTTTTTGTAAATTTTTCTTTAATACGTCTACCCTGAAATATTCACCAACGCTGAACGCTATAAAGGCAAGCGCAATATCCGAAATAAAGCCCATGCCGGAAGACACTTCTTTCGGAATAAGATCCAAGACGAAAGGCCCTATTATTATGCCCGTAACAATATATGCGGTTACGTTCGGAAGTTTCAATAATTTTGTCAAACGCGTAGTTAAAAAGCCGCAAATAAGCATTATTGCGACCGAAATTATTATGACGGATACAGAGCCGTATCCTAATTTTTCATACAATCCGTTTAACATAATTTTACTGTTTATTTTGTTATTGATTTTTAATATCAATTATTATAAACCATTAAATAATTTTTGTCTACAAAAAACGTAAATTTTTATGTAAATATCAAAAATTTTTTCATAAAAAAACCTGCCTATAAGCAGGATATAGTTAAAAATTCAAAACCACTAGTAAACTAGTGGTTTGCTCCCACCCTAAAAGGGTGAAATGCCGGCTCAACCCGTCAACGGGCACTGAAACTTGGCAACGCATC
>CAJOMM010000098.1 GCA_905235765.1 uncultured Clostridia bacterium | reverse complement strand
ATCGAAGGTATGTTGCAATTGCTGTTTGCAATGAGAGAACATAACGTAAAAAATCTGGTATTTTCGTCTTCGGCAACCGTTTACGGAAAGCCGAAAAGCGTGCCTATAAAAGAAGATTTTCCTCTTTCAACGTCTAACCCTTACGGAAGTACTAAGCTGTTTATAGAATATATTCTTAAAGACCTGTATAAGGCGGACGATTCGTTTAATATAGCTATTTTAAGATATTTCAACCCCATAGGCGCGCACGAGTCGGGGAGAATCGGCGAGGATCCAAAGGGAATACCGAATAATCTTTGTCCGTATATTACTCAGGTTGCCATCGGAAAGAGAAAAGAACTTGGCGTTTTCGGAAACGATTACGCGACTCCGGACGGAACCGGCGTCAGAGATTATATTCACGTCGTAGATTTGGCAAAAGGGCACGTTCTTGCCGTAAACAAGCTTGCCCAAAATCCGGGATTGATTATTGTAAATTTAGGGACCGGTCGCGGTTATTCCGTTCTCGAAATGGTTAAAGCGTTTGAAAAGGTAACCGGTAAGCCTATACCGTATAAAATTATGCCGCGTCGCCCCGGCGATATAGACGAGTGCTATGCCGACCCGACTAAGGCGTATGAGATTTTAGGTTTTAAAGCGGAGAAAACGCTCGAAGATATGTGCAGAGACGCGATGCGTTGGCAAACGCAAAACCCAAACGGGTACGAAAATTAAAAAATTTGAGAAAACAAAAGGATCCAAGTAAATGGGTCCTTTTTTCTATTTTTAACGCTTGAAAAAGAGCCGGGTATGTGGTAAAATATTTGTATGGTTAAAATAGACGAATTACTATCTGCGTTAAACGACGAACAAATAAAGCCCGTCCTTGATACGGAAGGGGCTGTTTTGGTTATTGCCGGTGCCGGCAGCGGTAAAACGAGAGTTCTTACTACCAGAATAGCGTATCTCGTCCTTGAGAAAGGCGTTTCTCCTGCGGAAATTATGGCTATAACGTTTACGAATAAAGCCGCGGAAGAAATGAAAACGAGGCTTTTTTCTTTAATAGGAGATTCCTACGATATGTGGGTATCTACCATACACAGTATGTGCGTGAAAATTTTAAGGAGAGATATAGATAAACTAGGTTACGACAAATATTTTACGATATACGACGAGACGGATAAAGACAGGGTGTTAAAGCGTGTTATAGAGGAATTGGGATATGACGCGGATAAAGTTTTTAAATCCGCAAAAGCGGCAATTTCAAACGCGAAAAACGAGTGCGTTTCGCCTGAAGAGTTCAGACGAGAAAACTGTAATTTACGGCTTGCCGAAGAAATTTCCGATATTTACGAAGAATATGAAAAAACAATGTCCAGATCTAACGCTTTGGATTTTGACGATTTGTTATATAAAACTTACGAATTGTTTGTGAATTTCCCTGAAATTGCGGATTATTATTCGGAAAGATTCAAATACATACATATAGACGAATTCCAAGACACAAATAAGGTTCAATTTGCAATAGCGAGGATTTTGGCTGAAAAACACGGAAATTTATTTGCCGTAGGGGACGACGACCAAAGTATTTACGGTTGGCGCGGCGCAAAGATAGAAAATATACTTTCTTTCGAAGACGTTTTTAGCGGCGCGAAAGTTTATAAATTACAAAGAAATTACCGTTCCACAAAAAAGATTTTGGAACTTGCCAACTGTATAATTAAAAACAATAGAGGCAGAAGAGATAAAACCCTTTTTACCGATAACGTAGACGGAACCAAAGTAGAGACTTTTGTCGGGACGGACGAAAATAATGAAGCGACTTATACTGCAGATAAAAAATCTTATGACACGTTACGGTTATCATTATTCTGATTTTGCAGTCTTTATGAGAGTAAACGCAATTTCGCGTGCGTTTGAACAAGAATTTACGAGTTACGGAATCCCTTACAGGATCTTCGGAGGATTTAAGTTTTTTGAAAGAAAAGAAATCAAAGACGTCCTTTCTTATCTTAAAATAATAAACAATACCTTTGACGACGAGTCTTTTATGAGGTGTATAAGCGTTCCTAAGCGTGGGATAGGGGATAAAACTTTAAGAGAATTGAGAGAATATTGTGCCTCTAACGGTCTATCCATGTACGACGGGTCGATAGTGGCTGACAAAACTTCTATAGGCGCGGCGGCAAGGACGAAGTTGTATAATTTCAGAACTCTTCTTGACGGTTTTAGGGAGTTTTCTTTATCGCATACGGTTCCCGAACTGATGATGCACGTTATTGAAATGACGTCGTTTAAAGATCAATTTGCTGAAAATACCGAAGAAAACACTTCAAAACTATACAATATAAGCGAACTATTGAACTCTGCGGAACAATTCGTAAAAGATAATGCTGGGGCAACGCTTTCAGATTATCTTAATTCTATAACTTTGTCCTCGGATACGGACGCTATAAATTCCGAAGACGCTGTAACCGTAGCGACTATCCACGCCGCAAAAGGCTTGGAATATAAATGTGTGTTTGTTTCCGGACTTGACGAAAAGATTTTGCCGATAACGAGAACTTTTGGCGATGAAAACGAAATGGAAGAAGAACGGAGACTTATGTACGTTGCGGTAACAAGAGCTATGGAAAGGCTATATCTTACACGCGCTATGACAAGGTATCTGTACGGAAATCGCGAATATATGACGCAATCGAGATTTTTACAAGAAGCTCAGCCTGTTCTTTCGCCGTTATCCGATAAGAATAACGAACGATATTCTTATACTAAAAAAGAGACGTATTTTACCAAATTGGATTTTAACAAGTCGGACGATCAGCCTTTACCGTCTTCAGATTTTGGATTTTCCTCCGGAGGCGTAAAAAAATTCGTAAGCGGCAATACGCCTAAAGAAAATAAATCCGCTGATTTTAACGGTTATAAAAGAGGGATTAAAGTAAAGCACGTAAAATTCGGCGAGGGGACGGTTATAGACGTTAAAGGAAACGGCGATAATATAACGGTCGACGTGGCTTTTAAAGGTTTTGGTATCAAATCTTTATCGGTAAAGTTTGCGCCTATGGAGATCATAAATGGATAAAATGCGAGAATTAGTGGATACGTTAAACAAGTATTCCTATCAATATTACGTTTTAGACGACCCTACTGTATCGGATAAAGAATACGACGCTTTATACGACGAACTTAAAAAGCTTGAAGCGGAATCCGGTACTGTTTATTTTGATTCTCCGACGAGACGCGTCGGAGGGGACCCGATTTCTTCTTTCGGCAAGCACACACATATAGAAAGATTGTATAGTTTAGATAAAGCCACGACAGAAGAAGAAATAAGGGCGTTTGATAAAAGAGTTGATAAAGACGACGATATCGAATACACTGTGGAATATAAGTTTGACGGGCTAACTGTCTGTCTTACTTACGAGGATGGCAAATTCGTTCGCGCGACAACGCGAGGTAACGGTATAACAGGGGAAGACGTAACGGCGCAGGTGTTAACCATTAAAAGTTTTCCTATGAATATAGACTATAAAGGTACGATCGAAGTTCAAGGCGAAGCGGTAATGAGGCTTTCTATCCTTGAAGAATATAACAGGACGGCTCAGGAACCGCTTAAAAACGCCAGAAACGCCGCCGCGGGGGCAATAAGAAATTTAGACCCAAAGGTTACGGAAAAGAGAAAACTCGATATAATGTTCTATAACGTAAATTATACAAGCAACGATATGCTTTCTTCTCAGACGGAGTGCGTTGAATTTTTAAGAAAAAACGGCTTTAAAGTCCACCCGTATATACGCGTTTGTAAAGGTGTAGAAGGTGTTTTGTCTGCCATAAAAGAAATTGAAAACGCAAGGAAAACATTAGATATTTTAACTGACGGAGCCGTTGTTAAGGTGAACTCTTTTTTAAAACGCAAAGAACTTGGTTTTACCGACAAGTTTCCACGCTGGGCTATCGCATTTAAATTTGAAGCGGAAGAGGTTACGACTATCCTTAAAGCAGTAAAGTGGCAGGTTGGAAGGACTGGAAAACTTACGCCATTGGGTATTGTTTCTCCGGTTGAATTGTGCGGTGCAACTGTAAAAAAAGCTACTCTTAATAATTACGGCGATATATTGAGAAAGAACGTTAAAATCGGCGCAAGGGTTCTTATCAGGCGGAGTAACGAGGTTATACCGGAAATCCTTGGTGCGACAGAATTTCCCGATGGTTGCGTCGACGTTGAAAAACCGAAAGTTTGTCCTTATTGCGGTACGAAACTTGAAGAAACCGGCGCTAATATCTTTTGTCCTAACGTGCATTGCAGACCGAGAGTTATTGCAAAACTTACTAATTTTGCATGCCGAAACGGTATGAATATCGAAGGGTTTTCCGAAAAAACGGCGGAATTGTTATTTGATAAATTCGGCGTGGAGAGATTTTTAGATCTTTACCGTTTAGACAGAGAAAAAATAAGAAAGCTCGACGGATTCAAAGAATTGAAGACGGAAAATCTTTTTACTTCAATAGAGAAGTCTAAAACCGTTGATTTATCTAACTTTATATTTGCCTTAGGAATAGACAACGTCGGGAAAAAGACCGCTAAAGATCTTGCCGATTATTTTATCGGTATTGAAAATGCTTTTTTTTGTGATAAAGAAGGGTTGATCGCAATACCTGAGATTGGGGAAATAATCGCAAACGGAGTTTCGGAGTACTTTAACGACGAGGGAAACGTTT
>CAJOMM010000097.1:5709-8753 GCA_905235765.1 uncultured Clostridia bacterium | reverse complement strand
TTTTATTATTTTTTGCGGTTTAACAACATATACAATAACTATAACCAAATCGGTTGCCTTTAAGGTTTAAAATGTCGTTCAATAAAAAAGTCGTCGTATTAAAACAAATCGCAGAAGGCTTTGCTTCCGAAAATAAGCCGCTGTGCGGCATTTGCAGAGTAGAGACGGAAGACGAAATTTCCACCGTCTTCCTGTCTTTCGTAAACGTCGCGGCTGTTCCTCTCGGCGAATACTTCTTGTTTATATTATGCGGAGACGGAAAACTTTTTTGCGTGCCGCTCGGAAAACAACCCGTTTCCGCCGCCGAAACGCTTTCTTCTACCGTAGACGTCGAAAGCGGTTTTGCCGCCGGTCTTTTTTTCGTCAAAGACGACCTCCCTTCTTTAATTGCCTACCGCAAAACGGAAAACTTCAACGGTTCGGTCAAAAATTTCAAAAGCGCGGTCTACGAAAGTTTTATCTCGCGCAAAAAATATAAGGCTACGGAGCCTAACGAAAAGACCAAAGACGATTACCCCGACCGGTTAAATATAGCGAAGGAAGATTACGACGACGAGGCGGTTGCCACCGTTAACTATTTCGACCAAAAGGAAAGAAAGAAAATTGAAAGCATACGAACTGAAAATGACGACGCTTCTGTCGGAAGCCAAAAAAAAGAGGATAAAAACCAAACGGAGTTTATCCCTGTTGAAGATGAAACGAACCCTGCTTGCGGCAAAGAACCTGAAGAAAACTACTTCTCTTCCGTAAAAAAAGAACTCGACGGGATTTTTTTGAAGTTTCCCGAAGAAAAATCTTTGTCCTCTATTATCCCCGAAAGCCGTTGGGCTAAAATCAATTACTCGGAGGACAAATTCTACGTGGTCGGCGTTATTAAAGAACATGGCAAAGAAAAATATATTTGCTACGGCGTTCCTTCGCCGTATAAAGAAACGCCACCCGAACCGCTTAAAGGCTTTTGCTCTTTTATCCCGAAATCGGTTTTCGCGCTGAAAGGAGACGGCTTTTTTATAATGTTTCAGGACGCGGTTACCGGAAAATGCGTAAACATAAATGAATCTTAACGCCCTTTTACATTTCCCCCGTCCGCATATAAACGTTCCGCTTTAATGATTTTATACGTTTTTTATCGCGGTTAAAATTTCGGCGGACAGATTTTTTAAGTCTTTATCGTTTTGTATAACGATATAATCGGATAAATCGCCACCGTCGTAGTCGAATTGTTTTTCTATTCTCGCTAAAATTTCTTCCTCGGAAAGATTGGAACGTTTTTTAACGCTCTCTATTCTGTCCTTTATATCCCTTTTAACGACTATAACTTTATCGAAATACTTTTCCGCTCCCGTTTCAAAAAGAAGCGGCACTTCCGTCACGGAAAATTTTTTCTTTTCCGCCTTTTTAAGCGCGATTTTAAGCGCCTTATCAGTTACCGTTCCGTTAAGCTCGGCGTATTTTTCGGGATCTTTGAAAGCTTCTTCCGCTATCTTTTTTTTATCGGCTTTCAAAAATATTCCGCCCGTTACCGCGGTGGGAAAAATCTTCTTGATTTTCCTTAAAAAACTTTGCCTGCGGTATAGTTTACTCACTATCTCGTCGCAGTTTATAACGTCTATTCCGGCGTTTTTCACGGCGGCAATCGCCTCGGTTTTGCCGCTGCCGATACCGCCGGTTATCGCTATCTTTATTTTATTTCGCTTCATACCAGTTTTTACCCACGCCCACGCTCACCGTAAGCGGCACCGAAAGTTTAATTGCCCCTTCCATTTCTTCTCTTAATATTTTTTCGACTTTTTCCTTTTCGTAAGAAGGCGCGTCGACTATAAGTTCATCGTGAATCTGTAGAATAAGTTTTGCTTTTAACCCTTCTTTTTTCAGTCTGTCGTAAACACCTATCATCGCGAGCTTTATTATGTCCGCGCTGCTGCCCTGAAGCGGCATATTCATAGCCGCGCGCTCCCCGAATTGCCTTAAATTATAATTGGCGGAATATATCTCCCTTATATATCTCCTGCGTTTAAGCACGGTTACGGCGTAACCCGTTTTAGAAGTAAACGCCACGTTTTTATTCATATACTCTTTGACTTCGGGATATTCCTGTCTATATAGCCGCGCGCCTTTACAGGAGAAATTTTAAGGTTTTTAGCGAGCCCGTATTCGCTTATTCCGTAAATAATTCCGAAATTCACGGCTTTCGCGCTGCTCCTTTGACTCGGCGTAACTTCGGAAAGTTTGACTCCGAACACTTTCGCGGCGGTTGCGGCGTGAATATCCGCTCCGCTGTTAAACGCCTTTATAAGCGCGTCGCAGCCCGAAAACGCGGCGAGAAGCCTCAATTCTATCTGCGAATAATCTGCGGAAATCAACAAGCCGTTTTCCGATCTCGGCACAAAAAACTTGCGGAGTTCTTTACCTTCTTCGTCGCGCACCGGAATATTCTGAAGGTTAGGTTCTTTAGAAGAAAGCCTTCCCGTCGAAGTTACCGTTTGGTTAAAAGAAGTGTGTATTATGCCCGTTTTTCTGTCTATAAGCGGCTTAAAACCTTCCACGTACGTTGAGGAAAGTTTTTGTATTTTACGGTACTTCAGTATAAGCGGTACGACGGGATGCGCGTCCTCGAACGATTCCAACACTTCCGCCGAAGTGGAATACCCCGTCTTGGTCTTTTTGCCTTTGCCGATTTTAAGTTTTTCGAACAAAACTTCGCCGAGTTGCCTGGGCGAATTGACGTTGAGATCTTTTTCGCCGGAAATTTCCCTTATTTGACTTTCGTAATCCTTTAATATTTCCGAATATTTTTCACCGGCGCGGGATATCTCGTCGTAGTCCACCTTGAATCCGTCGCTTTCCATAGAGAACAAAACCTCGGAAAGCGGAAGTTCCACGTTTTCGTAAAGTTCGTCCATCTCTTCTTGTTTAAGTTTGGGATAGAGATTTTTGTAAATCTTAAAAACCGCAAGCGCCAAAGCCTTCGGGTCGTAGCCGTAATCCGCAACGACGTCCGTTAAACTCTCGGCTTTTCCCGAATAATCGACAAGATATTTTAT
>CAJOMM010000097.1:0-5675 GCA_905235765.1 uncultured Clostridia bacterium | reverse complement strand
TCCGCAACGTCTTTAAGATAGTGCATAAATTCCTTCTTGTCGAAAACTATAAGCGGAATTTTGCCTGTAAATACCGGTTTAAGCCTTTCGAGAACGGCTTTCGGCGACTCTCCGTAATCAAGTATATTATCTGATACCGTCTTATAGAAAAACTCGGTTTTGCCGTCCGATAGACTGATTTTACCATTTGAAATACAAACGGCTAATCTTTCTGCGGAAAGAATCTCATCGGGCAACTTTTCGCCGGAAAGTTCTACCGTTTCCACCTTTTCTTCCGGTTTTACGGGTTCGGCATTTTGGGCGAACAGCTCTTCTCTCAAAAACAGCGATTTAAATTCCAACTCGCGGAATTTTTCGCGAAGTTTTTCGGAAAACGGAGTTTTAACGCGCATTTTTTCTAAGTCCGTCAAAACGTCGCAATCGGTCTTTATCGTCGCGAGCGTATATGAAAGTCGGGCTTTTTCTTCGTCCTCTTTCAACTTTTCGGAAAGTTTCCCCTTGATTTCGTCTATATGTTCGTAAACGCCGTCCAAAGAAGAATATTTTTTTATGAGGTCAAGCGCGGTCTTCTCGCCCACTCCCGAAACGCCGGGAATATTGTCCGAAGAGTCGCCCATCAACGATTTTAAGTCTATTATCTGTTTGGGAGAAATACCCGTTTTCTCCTCGAAGTTCGCGGCGGTATATGATTCTACTTCGGTAATTCCGCGACGCGTAAAGCGAACTTCGGTCGATTCGTCGACCAATTGAAAAGAATCCCTGTCGCCCGTAAAGATAAGGGTGTAAACGTCGGTGTGTTTGGCTATGGTGCCTATAACGTCGTCCGCCTCTATCCCTTCTTTTTCCACAACGGCGACGTCCATAAGCCGCAAAATTTCCTTTAAGAGGGGAATCTGCGGTCTTAATTCTTCGGGCATAGGCTTTCTCGTACCCTTGTATTCCGTATACATTTTGTGGCGGAAGGTAGGCGCTTTCAAATCAAAAGCGACGGCGAGATATTGCGGCTTATCTTCATCTAAAATCTTGAAAAACATATTCATAAAACCGTAGACCGCGTTAGTATACGTGCCGTCTTTCGTGGTAAGAAGCGGCATTGCGTAAAACGCACGGTTTACTAAACTGTTTCCGTCGATTAAAACTAATTTTTCCATAAAACCCCTTAATAACGCTTGCTAAAAAATAAAAACTATGCTATCATACAATACGAAGATTGACTTTATCGGTAATTTAATTGTAACATAAAAAAAAGAAAAAATACAGATAAATTACGATAAACCGCAAATTTTTTCGCCAAAGTGGTGAAATTGGCAGACGCGCTGGACTCAAAATCCAGTGGTAGCGATACCGTGCGGGTTCAAGTCCCGCCTTTGGCACCAACACCCATTGAAACGAACTCGGAATATTTTTCGGAGTTCGTTTTTTTATTAAAAATTTTCAGGTTCAATATAATGCCCGTAAAAAAAACTATTGACAATCGGAAATTTTTTGCTTATACTGTTAAAAATTACCGTTGGCTGAAAAAGGTAAAAACGACGACAAAATTCTTGCGTTTAAATAATTTGCAGAAGTATTATCGCGCTTATAAACGGTTAAAATTTATATAAAGGAGATATATTTTATGTCTGAAGAAAAAAAGAAAACAAACGGAACCGCTAAGATTAATTTGATTAAGTATTGCGTTTTGTTAGTAATCGGCATACTTTTCTGTATGTCGCCCGCTATGGGTGAAGCCGCGATTTCCGTCGTTTTGGGAATAGGCTTTATAGTTGCCGGCGTGGTCTTTTTAATCGTGTCCTTGGCGGCGCAAAAGTCTTTATTGACCGTAACCGCTATAATCGGTTACGGTATCTTGGCTTTCGGTATACTTTGTATGACCGCTAAAGTAATGGATCTGATTTTCTCGTATATACCGTATCTTACGGTAGCGATAGGTTCGGGAATTACCTTGGACGCCGTACTCGGGTTAACCGTAAGAAAAGAAAAAAATTATTTCGCTTTCGCGATAAAACTTATCTTCGGCGTGGCGCTTTTAGTCTTCGGTATATTGATACTTACCGTATCGGCTTTTAAAGAATTTGTAAGCGTGGTTTTGGGAATAGCCCTTATCCTCGTCGCCATATACTGCATTGTAAAGATTATTTCCGACAATAAAAAGAAAAAAGCAGACTGATTTTAACGTAAAAGGGGTCGCAACCGCGACCCCTTTTTTTTATTACTTTCAAGCGCTTTAATTTATAATGTTTACGGTGATTTTTGCCGTTTCTTCGGCGGAAATTCTTATCGATACGGGATATCTGCCGGCAACCTTTATATTCGGAGATAACTGTATCTTCTTTTTATCGATATCAAAGCCCATTTCATAAAGTTTATCGGCTATTTCTTTACCGGTTACCGCGCCGAAAAATTTACCCGTGCCGCCGCTTTTCATCTGAAGGGTAATCTCCTTGCCGTCGAGTTTTTCGCGAAGTTCTTTATTCTGCTTTAAGGTCTGTTCTCTGTGGTATTCCGCCGCCGCTTTCTGCGCCTTGTTTTCGTTCAATGCGGAAGCGTCCGCAACCTTGGCAAGCCCGTTTTTTATAAGATAGTTCTGGGCGTAACCGGTTTTGGCTTCTATCACGTCTCCGGCTTTGCCGGAACCTTTAACGTCTTTTAATAATACGACTTTCATAATATTCTCCTTTTTTAATATTTTAACGCAAATAAAAAAATATGTCAATAATAGAGGTATGCTTTCGTAAAAAACGGACATAATATATCGTAAAGGAACGTTATGGAAAATAATTATTGTATTAAGTGCGACGTTACTAAATGCCGCCACAACACCGAAAAGGGTTATTGCGGTCTGGAAGACATCAAAGTTACTTGCGGCGAGGGCGAAAACTGTACCTGCTGCGGCGATTTTTCCGAACAATACTAATACCGATAACACAAAAATTCTTCAAAGAATCAATCGACAAAAAAAACGGCGCGGAAATATTTCCGCGCCGATCAAGTTAATCCTTGTCAGTCTCTCGTAATGAGAATCTCATTCTGGTACCACCTCTACGTTTTCCTTGGTTTCATCTGTCTCCTCTAAGTTTTGTTTGTCTTTGCTTTCTTTCTTTTTATGGTTTTTACCGAATAAAGAGAAGTCTTTTGGAATTTCACACGATATGGCGAGCGTACATGCTATAGAAAGTAAACATATAGGTAAATATTTGACTTTCGCATATTCATACCACTGCGCAAGAACTTCGGTGTCAAACGAGTACGTGACATTTCCTCCGGTCGCATATGTTCTGAAGATGCAATTCAGCACCATTATCAATGATGAAAATATTATCAATTTTGCCGACGCTTTTACTTGATTATCTTTGTCGTCGCTTATAAATATACGGATCATGTGCATATATAATATAATCAAAGTGAAAACCAAGATATTATCGATAAACTTTGTATATATCGAGTAAATTGCCGCACTTTCTATCGCGACACCTATGAACACAAAGTCATAACACTGCTTTTTCACTACGGGACTTATTATAAAAAAACTTATTGCTATTAAAACTGCGCCTACCGTCAATATCTTCACCCCGTTTATCAAAAAGGCTTCAAGTTTTAGTTGCCCTTTTTTTATGTAACGTTTATATATTAACAATCCTAATGACAAAATAGTACCGACAACCAACAACCCTTGAACGAAGACGCTTATATTAAATTCAGATATCATTGCCGATATAATTATAAAATCGATAAAACAACAGAACGACACCGAGCAGTCGTTCAATAAACTGTCAACATACCACTCATCTGTTATTTTTTTGTTTTTCCAGACTTGAATTGCTGCAATAGTGCCGAAAACCTGCTTAAAACCGATAACAAGAATAACTACATACGCGACCCCTATTGCCGTTCTCGATAAAACAATGGTAACATTTGAGCTGTTTATAGTGAACAATTCAAATATAAAATTAATAACATTAATTGCCGATGTATTTACTCCATAACAGTATGTTGCACCAAACAAAAGCGCAGCAAGAGTCGCAATTTGAAATATTATGAGACAAACTGTTAATAGTGTCAGCATTGTCTTATTTTTCTTTAGTTCTGCCATTATTAATTATCTCCTATATCTATTTGCGACGCGTAAAGTATATTCGTCATGTCAATATTCTGTGTAATTACGGTATTGTTAATATTGTAAAAACATATATCGTCTCTCTCGCTCGCCGATACATTATAACTCGAAGTTGCATACGAATTAGTGTTTGAATCCTTTTCGTTTATATTAAAATCTAAAACCATTTTCGGAACAACCTCATCGCTAAGATCTGCAAAAGCCGTCCCCTTTACTTCAGCCACTGACGGAAGCGATACTCCTTGCGCTTTAACTATATCGTAAAACAACCTGTCAAATCTTTCGCTGCCGATTAAAAAAGTTTTTCCGGATTGCTTTAATTCGTTTGCTTGGATGGAGTTTAAGGTTTCTCCGATAATACTAAATATTTTTAGATTGATTTCCGTTGTTTCAGATAACGTTGAAGAAACACTTGAAACAGAAGCATAATCATCAAGCAAAATCCAACGATTTAAATATTCTAAAGGAAATATAAATTTATCTTGATCGCTCTCACCTTTATAAAGTGTATGACTGGTCGCCTCAAGGTTAAACACCCTTATAAAAGCTTTCGACTCTCCCTCATATAGTTCCATATCGAAATCTACAACTGTTTTTGAAGAATTACCCGACACCTTGTTCTCAGAGCTTATAAATCCCTTTATTTTATATAAAATTGCATACGGTGTAATATACATTTTAAAGTCTCTTACCATTTTCAGTTTAGACTCGACAGAATAGTATGTTTGGGAGGAACTACTACTTTGAGACACGTAAAACCCTACTGTTGACTGGGAAGACAAAGTCGCACTGGTATAATTCCTGTCGTATACCTCTTTAGTCTCTTCTTCTGACTCAATATACTGCGAAAGTATATCAAGGCCCAACTCCTTTTTTATTTGACCACTCACCGCATTCGGCTCTTCGCTTTTCTTAGCCGAAATAGACATAAAGTTTGTCAACAAATCGCCAAACTCTTGAATTGTATTGACTTTTTTATCAGCCCCGTTTCCTTTCCCGGCTCCGATTTCCGCTACGGTTACGCTAACAAACAAAGAAACGACCGCAAGCGCAATACTTACGACAATTTTTATTATCTTTGCCACTCTTAAAACTCCTCTTTTGTACATAATTTGTACTTTTTACTTATTATAGTACATATTCTGTACAATGTCAATAAAATAGGGAGTAAAAATGGATCTTGGAAAAAATTTAAAATACTTAAGAAAGACGTTTCACCTTACGCAAGCGGAGATTTCGGAAAAAATCGGGGTTTCGCGTGTAAATTATACGAGATACGAAAACAATAAAGTGAGACCTGACTATGAGACGGTTATTAAAATTGCCGATTTTTACGATGTTAGTCTTGACGAGCTTTTTGATAGAAAAAATTTTTAAATAAAATCCACCAGCCTTGATATGCACCCCAAAAGTTAGACACTTTTGGGGTGCATATCACTATTTGGGGGTTTATTGTTTTCAAAACTAAAAGAAGGTCGCCTTTGCGACCTTCTTTTCATATATTATTCCGGAAAATTTGGTAGTTTTGGCGAAACGATACGCCTTATCCCCCTTTACG
>CAJOMM010000096.1 GCA_905235765.1 uncultured Clostridia bacterium | reverse complement strand
CCCTTTATTTCCACTTGAAAATCAAGCGGAGATTTTGCTTCTACTATTACTTTATTGGTAAAATTTGCGAAACCGAAATTGAACATCGAAGAAACTTCTTTAAATCTCGTTTTACTGTCGGGCGAAGATATAACTACGCAAATAAGTCTTAAATCATTTCTTTTTGCCGAAGCGCAAAGACAATGCCCGGCTTCCCTGGTATACCCTGTTTTTCCACCGTCGCATCCTTCGTAAAAACGTATAAGTTTGTTAGTATTGGATATTTCTGTTACCCTATCGTTCGGATGATTTATTTCATCCATCCAAATGCCTGAAAACTTAAAATAATCTTTATGTTTAATAAGTTCCGAAAACATTTTTGCAACGTCTTTTGCGCACGAATATTGTCCTACTTTAGGTAATCCGGTGCAATTCGTAAAAACGGTATTATTCATCCCCAATTCTTTTGCTCTATCGTTCATTTTAACAACAAAAGATTCTTCGCTGCCACAAATTGTTTCCGCCATAGCAACGCAAGCGTCGTTTGCCGAAGCAACAGTTATGCTTTTAATAAGGTCTTCGACCGAGTATTCAGCGTTTGCCTCTAAAAAAACTTGTGAACCTCCCATACCGGCAGCAGTGTCGCTTACTGTTATTTTATCAGTCATAGATAAATTACCGTTATCAATGTTTTCAAAACAAAGTAAAAGCGTCATTATTTTGCACATACTTGCAATCGGTCTTTGTTCAAGCTCGTTTTGAGAGAATATAACCGTACCCGATTCGGCGTCTAAAAGTATCGCAGATTTACTGCTTATACCGGATACTCCCTCGCTTGCGGTTATCGTATCAGCCATTACGCTTTTAACTTTGGCATAACCGGTGAGCGAACCGAAACATATAAGCAAAGCAAAAATTAAAAAAAATACAGAATAATTTCTTTTCATAATATACCTCGTGAAATTATTTTCTGTATTTTAATTAAAAATATACATTATGTCTGACATAATTATATATTAAATTTATTGATTTATCATATTTTTTATTGAAATTCCGAAACCTCTTGTCGGATCATTGATAAAAACGTGGGTTACGGCGCCGACCAACTTTTCGTTCTGTATAATCGGGCTACCGCTCATCCCCTGCACAATTCCGCCCGTTGCCTCCAACAGTTCTTTATCGGTTACTTTTATAACGTAATTTTTAGTATCGGAAAACATAGTATCCGTTTTAACGATATTTATTTTATATTTTTTGGGCTGAGAACCGTTAATTGTTGTTAAAATATAAGCGTTGCCGATTTCCCCTTCTCCGATTTCTATAGAGGTTAAATCTTTGGTTGAAAAACTTTTTTCTAAATTTCCGTATACGCCGTATAAACTGTTTTTATCGATCGTCGCTATTTTTTCGTTTTTAAGAAAGATACCGCGAAGTTCTCCGGCAGAACCTCTTTCGCCTTTTACATATCCCGTAATATCGCTTTTGAATATTTCACCGCCGGTAATTTGCATTATTTCACCGTATTCACCTAATACGGGATGACCGAGCGTAGCGATTCTATTGCCGTTTATAAAAGTTACCGTACCAATGCCGTTAAAATTATCTCTGACAAAAATCCCGAGCTTTTTTTTGCCCATAATATCTTTAGCCGGAATTATTTCCGTTTGATTTTCAACACCTTCTCTGTTAAAAATCAAGTTTAACGCTCCGTCTCCGCTAACAGATAACACTTTTTCTATATCGTTAGCGTCATTTACTTCCGATCCGTTAAGATAAAGAATAACGTCTCCGAAATTTAGTCCTGCGTCTTTAGCCGGACTTACGCTTCCGTTATCCGTTAAAACGTCTGACAGCCCTGCCACGAAGGCGCCTTTAGTTTTAATATTAAATCCGGCAGGAAATCCTCCCAAATAGATTTCAGAACTTTCTGCGCCGGCATTTTTGTAAGTAAAGAGTCCCGTTATACCGCACAAGCCTATAATTATAGTGAATATTAAGATTCTAACTGTTTTTTTCATAACAACTCCGTCTTTTTTATATTGCGTATGAAATTTATAATTATACGAAAGAACCCGAAATTTTTCTGTTTCGAAAAATTTCGGGTTCAAAAAAACGTAATCAACTTTTTGAAATTTTATATTTATTTGCCGAATCGATCAATTCCTTTGCGTGCTGTTTTGCTGCCTCGCTTTCAACTCCTCCACCAAGAAGCCTTGTAATTTCCAAAATCTTTTCGTCGGTTCCAAGCCGTTTAACGTTAGTATACGTTTTCCCTTTGGTTTCAGTCTTATAAATCAATAGATTGTTGTCCGCAAAAGCCGTGATCTGCGCTAAATGAGATATCGCAATCAATTGTACGCTTTTAGAAATATTAGCAAACTTTTCAGCGACTATTTTAGCGACAACACCGCTTATTCCGGCGTCAATTTCGTCAAAAATAAAAGTAGGAATATCGTTGTATTTTGCCGTTTGAGATTTAATAGCAAGCATAAACCTACTTATTTCGCCGCCGCTTATAATCTCAGACAAAGGTTTTTCGGGTTCGCCCAAATTCGCAGAAAACATAAATTTTATATTATCAACGCCGTTCGGACTGTCGAATTTACAGTTTTCAAACAACGGAAATTCCGAAAACTCAACGGAAAACCCTGATTTTTTCATCCCAAGTTCCTTTAACTCGGTCAATATCAAGCCTGAAAAATTTTCCGATGTTCTTTTTCTTGCTGCGGTTAATTTTTTATACAGCCCGTATAATTCCGATTTTTGCTCATTGATTTCGCCATTTAATTTTTCGGCATAATCGTTAAAATTTTCAATTTTATTTTTTTCTTCAACGGCTTCCTCGAGAAATGCCGTTAACGAATTGTAATCTCCGCCGTATTTCTATTTTTTATTTTATATAGCCTGTCTTCAACTTCCGAAAGCGTGTAACCGTAATCTTCAAATTCTTCCGAAAGTCCGCACGCTGTTTCCGATATGTCGTCAAGTTCAGAATAAACGGAATTCAATCTGTCGGTTAGAGATTGGTAATTTCCGTTTAAGTTTGCTATCTGCCCAACCGTACGCACAGCTCCTGACAAAGAGTCGAGTGCACCTTCGTCCGAAATACACGACTTTACGGCGGACAATGCGGAAACTATTTTTTCTCTGTTTACGAGTTGAATTTTAAGGTCAGACAATTCTTCTAATTCGTTTTCTTTAATTTGCGCATTTTCTATTTCGTTTATCTGATAATTTAAAACGTCTAATCTTATAAGCCTGTCTCTTTCGTCTCCGCCGTTTGAGTTAAGCTCCTTAATCATATTCTTTAAACTTTCGTAGCGCGATTTAACCTGTTCTTTGATGTCTTTAATTTCATCGCCGCCAAAATTATCTATAAGTTTAAGTTGATTATTTTCATCAAGTAAAGTAAAATGTTCGCTTTGACCGTGAACGTCCACAAGTACGCTCGTAAGTTTTTTAAGCATACCCACGGTTGCGGAATTTCCGTTGATTTTTACGACAGATTTACCGTTATCAGACATTTTTCTTGACAAAATAAGGACGTCGTCCTCATCAAAGCCGATATCCGATAGCGCTTGTTTGGCACCGAGAACGTTTTCTATATCGAATTCCGCCGTAACAGAACATTCCGACTCTCCGCTTTTTATCAGTGATTTATCCGCTTTTGCGCCCAAAACGAAATTTATGGACTCCATAATAACGGATTTCCCGGATCCGGTTTCGCCGGATAAAACGTTTAATCCGGAGGAAAATTCTATTTCCGCGCTTTCAATTAAAGCCACGTTTTTAATAATTATCTTTTTAAGCATTAAATTGCCTGCAGAATTTTAAGTATTGTTTCAGCGTCCGAATTGTTTTTCGCAAC
>CAJOMM010000095.1:1649-4621 GCA_905235765.1 uncultured Clostridia bacterium | reverse complement strand
TGGCGGAGAAAGAGGGATTTGAACCCTCGCTGCGCTATTCACACACTACTCCCTTAGCAGGGGAGCCCCTTTAGCCACTTGGGTATTTCTCCAATCGCCTTCTTATTTCTTTCGGCTACATTATGTTATCACAAATATTATTTTTTGTCAAAGTATTTTCTATATTTTAGTAAAATTTATTTGGCGGCGCGGCGAACCCCTTCGCCGCGCCTTTTCCTTTATTTTTTTACGTACAACAATCTGCCGCATTGATCACATTCCACAACCTCTCCGTTCTTTAACTGGGTAAGAACTGACATCGGCAACTCCATATTGCAGGCTCCACACACTTTATCCCTTACTTCAAACACTATAGGAAACATTTTTCCTTCCCGTTTCTTTTTGTACTTTGCCATTAACTCCGCGTCTACTTTCGCCCCCAAAGTCTTAAGTTCGCTCTCTATTTTTGACTTCTCTTCTTGCTTGGACTGTTTTAATTCGTTATATATCTTACCGTTCTCCGAAAGTTGAGCTTGCGCCGCTTTTGTATTGCTCTTTATCGTCGAATATTCCTTCATTACGCCTTGCATACTCTCCAAAACTTTATTCGCTTCGGAAATAAGACGCTTGATTTTGCCTTCAAGATCGTCTACCTTTTTTATTAGATATGCAACCGCCTTTTCGTCTTCAGCCGTTTCAAAAGCGCTTTCAAACTCCCCTCTTTGTTCGGATAAACGTTCGCTCTCTTCCACAAGCGCGTTATAAGTATGTACAAGCTCCTCAGCTTTTACGTCGAGTTTATTGACGTTTTCTTCCACTCCGTCAATATATTTCTTTGCGGAAACCGCTTTCTTCCTCGCTTCACTGCCCGAAAGTTCCACTTCTATTTTGCGAAGGGATGCGTCTACTTCCTGATATCTTAGTAATTCTTCTATCATATTCGTTCTCCTTGAACTTTTTTACATAAATTTTCTATCTTCAAAAAATAAAACTTCACAACCTGCTGTGGTTTTGGCTTTTACCTTTTCATAAAATTTTTTAAACCCGTAATTCTCTGCCGCGTAATGCGTGAGTAATATCAGGTTTATTCCGGCTTCTGTAAACCTTTTTATCAAATGGTGCGGCATATCCGAAGTTACTATTAGGTCGACGTTCGCCAACTTCCCATTAGATAGCATTTTTTCCGCGTGCGAAGAACCTCCGCCGCAAAAACACGCCGCTGTTTTTATCAATCTGTTTTTGTCGCCGTAAAAAAGCGTCCTTTGAGTCTTAAAATTGCGTTTTATTATTTCTTTCAATTGGGAAACCGTTTTATCCGACTCAAATTTCCTTCCGTATCCGACGCCGTTTTCCAATACGTCTAAAATTTCAATATTTTTCCCTTCTAATCCTTCCGCAAGCGAACGGTCTATTCCGTAAGCGGCGACGTCTAAATTAAGGTGCATAGAAATAACGTTAAGCCCCTCTTTTACTGCGGAAGACAGCGCTGCCGTATCGTCCGACACTCCTATCGACTTTATCGGGCGGTATATTGCCGGATGGTGAGTAACTATCGTATCGCAATTATTAGATTTAGCCTTTTTTACTGCGTCTATAGACAAATCAAGCGAAAACAACACCCTTTTTACGTTATCGTGTTGGGCAACGATGATTCCGCTGTTATCGTATTCTCCTTTGTCTACGAGCGCATAACTGTATTTTATAGGAGCGATCTCGTCGAGAATTGCAAAAAATTCTTCTAATTTATACATATTTTAAGTACCTTTCGGCTTTTTTTTGTAACTGTTTTTTCGCCTTTTCGCTTATGCCTTCTCTCTCTGAATAGGAAATCAGTTTGCCGTACTCAATACGCATTTTATCCTTGAACGCCTGCGGCAATTCCTCTAAATTGGTTCTGCCGAATTCCTCTTCATCCTTAGATAACTCGTCCTTCCCTTTTTCGGAAACTATAATTTCGTAATACTCACCGTCAGCGAACACTGTAAAATCTTTTAATATCTTATATCCTTTCCTTACGAGGGTTTTCCTGACCTCTTTTAAATTACGCATAGGCGAAAGCACTAACTTATCCGGAAGAAACGGTGCCGACTTCAATATGTTTACCGTAAGCGCGCCGCCAATTCCGGCAACTAGCGCGACGTCGCAAGGCGGAACCGTTGCAAAACCGTCTGACACAAAGCTTTCCGCTTTACCGGACACTATATATTCTTTAAGCAGAGTCCGCGCTTTTTCAAGACTCTTTTCGCTTATATCGGAAATATACACTTTTTCGCATTTGCCGGCGGAAATCATTGCCTTAGCAATATATCCGTGGTCGCATGCTACGTCGGCAAAAATCTTGCCTTCGGGTATTTCGCCGAATATCTTCAATAACCTTTCCGTCATTAGTCGAGAAAATCTTTTAACCGCTTCGACCTGCTGGGATGACGAAGTTTACGAAGCGCTTTTGCTTCTATCTGTCTTATTCTTTCTCTCGTAACGTTAAATTCTTTGCCGACCTCTTCAAGCGTTCTCGGTCTTCCGTCGTCCAGTCCGTACCTTAATCTTAAAACTTTTTCTTCGCGCGGCGTAAGCGTGTCCAACACGCCGAGCAACTGTTCTTTTAACATCGTAAAAGATACGGCGTCCGTAGGTGCGGTGCTGCCTTCGTCTTCGATAAAATCATAAAGATGGCTGTCGTCCTCTTCGCCAATCGGCGTTTCCAACGAAACAGGATCCTGCGCAATCTTCTGTATCTCCCTGACTCTTTCTTCGGTTATGCCCATTTCCGCGGCTATCTCCTCCGGAGTAGGTTCTCTGCCGAGTTCCTGTAAAAGTTTTCTGGAAACGCGCACGAGTTTGTTTATGGTTTCCACCATGTGAACGGGTATCCTTATAGTCCTTGCCTGATCCGCTATCGCACGGGTTATTGCCTGACGTATCCACCAGGTAGCGTACGTTGAAAACTTAAAGCCTTTCTGATAGTCGAATTTCTCAACCGCTTTCATAAGACC
>CAJOMM010000095.1:0-1576 GCA_905235765.1 uncultured Clostridia bacterium | reverse complement strand
ACAAGTCTTAAATTCGCTTCCGATAAAAGTCGTTTTGCCGTTTCGTCGCCTTCCATCATCCTTTTAGCGAGTTCCGTCTCTTCGTCAGGTTGAAGAAGCGGCACTTTACCTATGTCTTTAAGATACATCTTTACAGGGTCGTCCATACTGACTTCCTGCAAAAGTTGGTCATAGAGTTCTTTATCTCTTTCAAATTCGTTGACGAGTTGAATACCTTCTCTGTCAAGCATTCTGTATATCTCTTCCAATTGGTCGGGCGTAGTCTGCTGCTTGTCCAGTTTGTCGAAAAGTTGCGCCGTAGTTATGCTGCCGCTTTTTTTATACTCCAAAACTATGTCTGACACAAGAACCAAAAGCGCTTCCGACAAGGCGTCGCCATTTTCTTCTTTGTTTATTTCTTTTTCTAATTCGTTTATCTCTGCAAGGTCTAACTGATTATCCATTTGCTCTCCTTATTGTACTATGTTAAAAAGCGCGCTTTTGCGCTATGATTTCGTTCATCTTTGCCGCTATCTCGCGACGTTCCGCAACGTCTTCCGAATCCCGGAAAAGTTTGCTTAAATTGTCGAGTTTTTTATCTAATACCGCGATTTTTAAAGTTTTCACGCAGTCTTGAAAATACATCTCTTCATCAAAATCGTCCTTTCTTCCGCTCTCTATAGCGGCGATTGCGTTGCGCTCCTCGTCTATTTCGTCGTTCTGCACGCCGTACAGCCCGGAAAAATTCACTCTTCCGCTTTCTTTTTGAGAAGAAATTACGTAGTCCGATATTATTTTGTGCTTATTTTCCAAAAATTCTATACTTTTTATATCGGTTTCGGAAACGTATTCCCTATTGAAAAGATAGGCGTAAAGTATAAAGCGCGCGGCGAGCGTTACTTTATCCGCCGTTCCAACCTGTAAAACCGCTTCGGACACGGAGGGAATCGGAGCGTTTTCCGAAACGTTTTCCATTTCTCTGCGCAAAGTTTCGAGGTTCGTTCCCGTAGCGTCTCTTACGGTTTTCAAAAGATCTTCCTGCTCCACTACCGACGGGCTGCTCTTTATAACCTTTACCGCGGAAACTATAAATTTTCTCTTACCGTCTGCAGAATTCAAATCGTAGTCCTTTTGAAGCGCGTTTAGTTTGAAATCAATAAGCGGCATCGCTTCTTTTATTAAATTTTCGTAATATTCCCTGCCTAACTTTTTAACGACGTCGTCCGGATCCATGCCATCCGGTAGCGTTACTACTTTTACCTCAAGCCCTTCGTCCTGTAAAATATCCAGCCCACGCAAGGTCGCTTTTCTTCCGGCAAAATCTCCGTCGTAACTGATTATTACTTTGTTAGAGTAACGCTTTAATATGCGCGCCTGATCTTTGGTAAGCGCGGTACCCATACTTGCGACGACGTTTTCTATACCGCTTTGAACCAGCGATATTACGTCCATATGCCCTTCAACGATTATTACCTCGTTAAGACCATTAGCGTTTTTATATTTTTTGAGATTATTTATGTTGAATAGAGTTTTGCCTTTGGAAAATACCGGCGTTTCTTTCGTGTTAAGGTACTTGCCGACGTTTTCTTTTTTCTTT
>CAJOMM010000094.1 GCA_905235765.1 uncultured Clostridia bacterium | reverse complement strand
GCAACGTATTTGCTGTTGACCAGATTATCAATACAAACCACGCCGTGTCCGGCATTTAATAATTCGACAGACGTATGAGAACCTATGTACCCCGCTCCGCCCGTTACCAAAACGTTCATCAGATATCTCCTTTTTATTTTACTATATTAACGGTTTTGAGGAAATCGTTAAACCCTTTATTACCGGTTTCGTCGTCTTTGAAAACTGCGGTGTTGATTAGAATATTTTTACATACACGGTTTACCATATCGCGTACCGCAACCTCCGCCGCCGCCTTGTTTTCCCTGCCTTTACCGGATAAATATAATTCCTTTATCATGCCTCTATGCGCATACAGATAGTTGTCTTTATCGTTTAACGCATTTTCGTCGTAAACTTGATTTCCGCACAGAATATCTGCAATCATATCGAGTTGTTTTTTAAGTCTCCCCGGAAGAATAAACAGTCCCATCGCCTCGATAAGTCCTATTCCTTCTTTTTTTATGTTGTGATATTCGGGATGCGCATGAAAAACGCCGTCCGGATATTGTTCTGAAGTAGCGTTATTACGGAATATAAATTCAATCACGTAACCTTCTTCGGTTTTTCTCGCTATCGGAGAACAGGAATTATGTAAAACTCCGTTTTCTTCGGCACATATACCGCAGGAGGCGTTTGAATAAATTTCCCAGCCTGCCACTATCTCTTTTGCGAGCGCGGATATCTCTTCTCTGTCTCTGCTAACGAGACGTATCGCGCTGTTATACCAATCAATCTTTCCAACCTTTACTTTATCGTGTTTCAACGAGCGGAATTCTTCCTTTACGGGAGCTTTATGCATAGGCATAATATGTCCGCCGCCCTGAAAATGCTCGTGATTTAATATCGAACCGCCGATTATCGGAAGAGCCGCGTTCGAACCTATCATATAATTCGGAAAATAATCAACAAAATCAAGAACCTTATCTATGGTATCGGACTTTATATGCATAGGAGTATGATTTTCGGATATAGCAATCAGGTGTTCGTTATAATATGCGTAGGGCGAATATTGTACGAACCAAGGTTCATTTCCCATCGAAAGAGATACCGTTCTTATATTTTCTCTTGCAGGACGCGAAGAACTACCTTCAAAACCTTCGTTTTCTTTACACAATAAGCATTGCGGATATGTTGCAGCCGTTTTAGGAAGCGATATAAGTTTCGCTATGTCCTTATTATCCTTTTCCGGCTTGCTCAAATTGACAGTTATTTCGAGAATTCTGTCTCCGTCCCGATATTCCCACTTCAGATTTTTTGAAATCGCAGTTTTCTTAACGTAATCGTTTTTTACGGAAAGATTGTAAAAATATTCGCACGCCTTTTCTATTCCTTCGTTTTCCTTTATTTCCTTAAATTTTCTGTTCACTTCCGAAGGTCTGGGACTTAAAATCCCCATTATATACGTAGAATACCTTTCTTTGCCTTCTTCATCGGTCAACCCGTTTTCGATCGCGTAAGCCCAAATATCTTCGATCAAAGGATCGGGAACGTCAAGATGTTTTATTTCGTTAAAATCAATTTCGCCTAAATACGGCTCCTTTAATTTAAATTCTTTTAACAATAAATTGCGAAAATATATTTCGTCGCGTTTATCCAAATGCAAAAAAGTTTCAGCGTATATTAAAAGTTTTTCAATAAGAATTTTACCGTCAGTCATATTTTATTCCTTCACATTTTTTCCGTAATAATATTTTAATTTACACTCGAGTTCCGAATTGTATAATTTTCTTTCCCTATCGCATTTTTTGCCGTAAAATTTTTCAAACGCATTGTCTTTCCCCACGATAGCGAAAACCGACCAATAAGGAAAGCCTCTCATAATATTGCCAAAAGATTCGTAGCACTCTTCGGCGACTTTTCTGTCAAACGCTTTTACGCCGTACGGCGGATTTGTAACGACCGTTCCGAAATTACTTTGCGGTCTAAAATCTTTTACGTTTTTAACAAAAAACTTCACCTTGTCTTTCACTCCGGCATTTTGTGCGTGATATTTTGACAATTTTACGGCATTCGAATCTATATCCGAACCGCAAAAATCAAGTTTTTGACCCGTTTTTACGTTATCTTTTGCTTCTTCTAACGCCCTGTCGTAATATTTACTGTCAAAATTTTTCCACTCGTTAAAAGCAAATTTTCTGTTTATGCCGGGAGCGATATTTAGGGCGATGCGCGCCGCCTCTATCACAAAAGTTCCGGAACCGCAAAAAGGATCGTAAAAAGGTCTGTCTCGGAAAAAATCGCTATAAAACAAGATAGCGGACGCCAAAGTCTCTTTTATAGGCGTTACGCCGCGCTTATCGCGGTATCGTCGCTTATGAAGAGCAACTCCGCTCGAATCTATCATTACCGTCGCTAGGTTTTTAAATATCGAAAATTCTATATGATATTCCGCTCCGGTTTCGGGAAGACGATTATAATTATATTTGGCGCACAGCCTGTCGGCAACGGCTTTTTTTACAATTTTCTGGCAGTCCGAAACGGAAAACAGCGTACTCTTAACGCATTTACCGTTCACGGTAACCTTGCCGTCAATCGAAATAAAATCCTCCCACCCCAAAGCTTTAACGTTGTCAAAAAGTTCGTCGAAAGACTCGGCGGAAAACTCGCCCACCTTTATATATACTCTTTCGGCAGTCCTTAAATTAAGATTCGCCTTTACTAAATCGTTTAAATTCCCTTTAAAAGATATCAGACCGTTTATAGCCGGAGATTCTACACCGAAATTTCTAAAAATTTCCTTTTTCAAGGCGGTCTCAACGCCGGAAGCGCAGTTTGCCACAATATCCAATTTGTCGGGAAAATCTCTCTTCGGAGAAAAGTTTTTCATTTATTTTATTTTACTATATAGGCAGATATTTTTGCAAGCAATTTGTAAAACTTAATTTATATAAAAATTTCAAAACCGCTTGTAAAAAAGGCAGACAGGTTATATAATTAAACATATATCTATAATTATGGGGGA
>CAJOMM010000093.1 GCA_905235765.1 uncultured Clostridia bacterium | reverse complement strand
AAATTCTTTTTCAGTTTTTTTAGTTTTCCTTCTTTTACCGCAAGACGAATACTCGTCGCACTGGTTATTCCTTTTTTGAGAACTGCGTCGTTATGGTCGCCTTCGCGCAGCATAGGATATATTTTTACGTCGCTTTTAAGGGAAATAAGCGCTTTCGTGTATTCCAGCCCCAAAATGTTGTTTGGTTTTAATATAAGTTCCTCGTCAACGTCTTCGCCGTATAATTCCTTTATCGCGGAAAATCTGGCTTTGGCGAGCGAAACGCCCTCGCTTAAACGGGCTTTCAGAAGTTTTTTAAATTCTTTCGTTTCGTTGGTGAATTTCATCGCTAAATCCGAAAAGTCTTCCGCCGTGCCGCTTTCCACCCCGAAACATAATCCGTCCGCAACCCCCAAAGAATCCAGAATTTTCATCGCGCCTTTTGCGAATATTTCCGCGTTTGCGGTGGCAAAAACCGTGGGAAGTTCTATCACCGCGTCCGCCCCAGCCAAAACGGCTTGCCTTGCGCGAGTGAATTTGTTTAATATCGCCGGTTCGCCGCGCTGCGTGAAATTTCCGCTCATAATAACCAAAACGTGTTCGGCGTTTAAAACGTTCTTCATGTATTCGATATGTTTTATATGCCCCAGATGAAGGGGATTATATTCGGCGACGACGGCGCAAATTTTCATAAACCTAAAAAAACCTCAATTCAACAATTTACTTTTTCGTTTATTTGGTGTAAAATATTATCGTTGATATTATTTTACACCATTTTGCGTAAATAATAAAGCGAAATCAAATATTTATGAGGAGAAAAGATATGTCCGATATTTTGGGCGAGATTATCGCCAAAGCCAAAGCCAAAAACAAGAACATCGTTCTTCCGGAGGGCGAAGATAAAAGAGTCGTCGCCGCCGCTTGCGAAGTCGTTAAAGAAGGATTCGCGCGCATAACGCTTTTAGGTTGCCGCGAAGAAATTCTCGCCGCAAACAAAAACGCCGACCTTAGCGGCGTAAACGTAGTCAATCCTTTGACCGATCCTAACGCAGATAAATATGCGGAAATTCTTTTTAAGGCGAGAGAGGGCAAAATAAACAAAAAGACGGGACTTCCGGAATATGCGGACGTCGCCGCCGCCAAAGCTTCCATTTTGAAAGACTATACTATGTACGGCGCTCTTATGCTTAAAGCAGGAGACGTGGACGGTATGGTTTCCGGCGCTTGCCACTCCACGGCGAACACTTTAAGACCCGGTCTTCAGGTCATTAAAACCGCGCCGGGAATAAACACGGTGTCGAGTTGCTTTATAATGATTGCTCCGAAGGCGCACGAGTACAATCCTGACGGCGTTGCCGTTTTCGCAGATTGTGCAATCAATATAGAGCCGGACGCAAAACAAATCGCGGATATCGCTTTATCTTCTGCGGAAACCGCTAAAAATATCGCCGGTATCGAGCCGAGAGTCGCAATGCTTTCTTTTTCCACAAAAGGCAGCGGAAACGACGACAAGTATTTTAAGTCCGTTCCCAAGATGCAGGAAGCGACCGCGCTCGCAAAGGAAATGGCGCCCGATCTTAAACTCGACGGCGAATTCCAGTTCGACGCGGCTACCGCTCCCGAAGTCGGCGAACTTAAAGCGCCGGGTTCTACTGTCGCAGGACACGCAAACGTGTTTATTTTCCCCAACATCAACGCAGGCAATATCGGTTATAAGATCGCGCAAAGGTTCGGCGGTTATATGGCGTTAGGCCCTGTTTGTCAGGGTTTTGCAAAGCCTATAAACGACCTTTCGAGGGGTTGTAACGTAGACGACGTTAAAGCCGTCGTTGCCATAACCGCGCTTCAGGCGGAATAATTTCAGAGGATAAATAATTATGAAAATTTTAGTTGTAAACGCAGGCAGTTCTTCACTTAAATATCAACTTATAGATATGGACAACGAGAGCGTTGTGCTTAAAGGTCTTTGCGAAAGAATAACTTTTGAAGGCGGAGTTCTCACTCAAAAAACTTTCGACGGCAGAGAAACACAGGATATGCCGACGCATAAAGAAGCCATGCAGCTTGTTATCGAGGCTATGCTCGATAAAGAAAAAGGCGCGATAAAGAGCATGTCGGAGATCGGCGCGGTAGGACACAGAGTCCTCCACTCCGGCGAAGATTTCAAGGAATCGGTTGTCATCGACGACGAGGTGATAAGGATATGCGAAAAGAACGCCGAACTCGGTCCCTTGCATATGCCCGGAAACATCGCTTGTATAAAAAGTTGCAGGGAAGTTATGCCGGGAGTTCCTATGGTCGCGGTGTTCGACACCACTTTCCACTCCACGATGCCGCAAAAGGCGTATATGTACGCAATTCCTTACGAAGTATACGATAAATACAAGATAAGAAAATACGGTTTCCACGGAACTTCGCATAAATTCGTGAGCGAAGAAACGATAAAACTTTTGGGCAATAAAAATTCTAAACTTATAATCTGCCATTTAGGTAACGGTTCTTCGGTTTCCGCCGTCAAAGACGGCAAATGTATGGATACTTCTATGGGATTTACTCCGCTTGAAGGTCTGGTTATGGGAACGCGTAGCGGCGATATTGACCCGGCGGCGGTGGATTATCTGAGAGTTAAAGTCGGATTGAAACCCGAAGAAGTGGTAAACTATCTCAATAAAAAGTGCGGAATGCTCGGTATCAGCGGTTTTTCCAGCGATATGAGAGACTGTACCGAAGCAATGGAGAAAGGAGACGAACGCGCTAAACTCGCAATAGAGATGGTTGCGTACAGAGTTAAAAAATACGTCGGCAGTTATCTCGCGGTTTTAGGCGGAGCGGACGCTATCGTGTTTACCGGCGGTATCGGTGAACACTCTGCGCTGGTTCGCAGCCTCGTAATGGAAGACATGGAATACTGCGGCGCCGTACTTTCCGAAAAGAAAAACAAAGAATATTCGTCCGGCGTCGGTGAAATTTCCGCAGAAAATTCTAAAGTCAAGATTTTGGTTCTTCCGACGAACGAAGAACTTTCAATCGCAAGAGAGACCAAAATTCTTACGCAAAACAAGTAAATTTTTAAATTTCCTAAAAAAAGTTGACAATAGTTCGCAAATAGTATATACTTGTAAGGCTTATTGAAAGGGAGAGGTATGGTTTTAGACCTTGCTAAGCTCAAAAGAAAGGGCAAAACAGAAGAGAGTTTCTTTTTCGAATATTTTGCGGAAGATCTCGATTTGACTTTGCCTGACGCAGAACTCGTTTTGCCGATAAAAATCGAAGGGCAGGTCTCCTTGACGGGAGAACGTTCCGCAGTTTTGGAAGGCGAAGCGTGTTACGCTATCAGCGGAAGCTGTACGAGGTGTCTTAGTCCTACCGAAAAGACTTTTACCGTGGAATTTTCCGAACTTTGCGATGAAGACGCAGACGGAGTTTACAAGGTAAAAAACGACAAGATAGACCTTGCCCCGATCATAGACGAACTTATAACGTTAAACACCCCCGTTAGTTTTTTGTGTAAGGAAGATTGTAAAGGGATATGCCCTTCTTGCGGCGTAAACTTAAACGAAGGGGATTGTAAATGCATAAAGGATGGTAAATAAAAATGGCGGTTCAAAAAAGTAAAACTTCTAAACAGAGAACGAATACAAGATATGCGCAGTGGAAGATAACTGCTCCTAATCTCGTCGAATGTCCGCAGTGCCACGAACTTAAGGCGCAACACAGGGTTTGCCCTAAATGCGGTTATTACGACGGCGTTCAGGTTATCGATACGGCTAAAAAAGAAAAGAAAGAAGACTGATTTAGGCGTTTTTGAAACTTAAAAGCGTTTCGCGGCGCAACTTTTGTTGCGCCGCGATTTTTTCCGCCCACGGAGAAAAACTCCGTGGGCGGAAAATTTTATATAAGAAATAAACTTTATATAAGAAATTCGGTAAACCGCTTTCCTGATTTGGAAATTACATTAAAAGCGTGCCTTCGGTCGTTTCCACTACTTTAAACATTTCCGCCTGACTTCCGGTTTCGGCGTCTATATAGACGTAGTAAGTGCCGTCTTCCGATTCACCGTAAAATTCGTAGCACAGTTTTTCCGAGGACTCTCCTATCGGAATAACGCATAACCTTACAGATTCTATTCCTATATTTTCCGAAACTTTCCTTCTCGCCGCGCTTTCGGATATCTGGGGGTCTTCGATTTCTCTTTCCGTGTGGTTATAATAATAACTGGTCGCTTCAAGCCCTATTATTTCGCAGGTCTCGGCGCATACCCTCACCTTTACCATATCGGGGTAAAGTATAACGTTTTCTTTCTCTCCCGTAAAATTAAACGTGTAAACGTTATTCGTCTTATTCATCCATACCGCCGTCATGTCTCTAAATCCCAATCTTTCCAAAAATTCGAGGCTCTTTTTTTCTGCGGCGGCGCTCTCGTAGTTTACCGCGTTACAACTTCCCGAAAAGGCGAACATAATCAGTTTTCCGCCCGTTACCGAAACTTGCGCGTAAAGAATATCTCCGTCCCGTTCACCCTGTACGGCAAAGCTTTCTATTCCGTCCTGCGTTTTACCGGTACACTCTACGTTTTGAAGTTTGTATGCCGAGAATATCGCGGAAAATATATCTATGGCTTCCGCTTCCGAAATTTCATCGCCGCTTATTCCTTTTATCTCTCTTATATCTTTGCCGTCCGAAAACGGACCGTCGTATATAAGCTCCGGAAATTCCGTGGAAAGATTTTCAAGTTCCATAAGATTGGTTACGATAACGCCTGACGGGTCTTGGGAGTTTTCGCTGAAGGAAAAGTCTTCGCCCATACCTTTCGCCGCGTTCTGAAGAGAGTTTTTAAGCGTAAGATTTGCGGAATACAGTTGGCGTAGACTATCGTAGTCTTCGTCTGACAAAGAACCTCCGTTTGCAAGTTTTTTATTCAGATACTTGGCAAAATCGCCTATCTGGTTTATCAGTTTGGAGGTGTAAAACTTGTTTTCATCCTTAAAGGGAAGCTGTTGAATATCGTTTTCGGCTATTTCGCTGTTGATTGCAAGATCGACGAGATA
>CAJOMM010000092.1 GCA_905235765.1 uncultured Clostridia bacterium | reverse complement strand
AGTCTTATTCTTGCGATTATTCCGGTTACTTCCTGGATCCTCGGCGCTCTCACCAGATTTTTTGAAGGCAAGATAGTAGCCGGTATTATCCGTCTCGTATTTGGTTGGAATATTATTTGGATCTTGGATATCGTTTTTATGGCTTTAAATAAGAGTATTATTCGTATTCTTAACGTTTAAACTTGACAATAAAAATCCCCCCTCGCCGGATTTCAGCGAGGGGGGATTTTTATGCTAAAAACACAATATATTGTGTTTATAAAAAAATTTTTCACAAAATATTGAAAAACCATTGACAAGTCATATATTGAAATGATATATTTAAATCACTCGGAAATTTTAGGAAAATACATAAGGAGAAAAACGTATGTTTCAGGTAAGGAAAAGAGACGGCAAACTTGTAGAATTCGATATGTCAAAGATAACTACGGCTTTATCGAAGGCGTTTAATGCTAAGCAGGTAAATTATACTTCGGATATTTTAAACACGCTTGCTTTAAAGGTTACGGCGGATTTTTCTAAGAAGATAAAGGATAACGTCGTTACTGTAGAAGATATACAAGACAGTGCGGAAGTCGTGCTTATTCAATCGGGTTACGTTGACGTTGCAAAAAGTTATATTCTTTACCGTAAACAGCGTGAAAAAGTTCGTAACATAGCGTCAACCGTCGTCGATTATAAAAAAGTAATAGACGATTACCTTCACGTGGCGGACTGGCGCGTTAAAGAAAACTCTACGGTAACTTATTCTGTCGGCGGACTTATACTTTCCAACTCCGGAGCGGTTACCGCCAATTATTGGCTTTCCGAAGTTTACGACGAAGAGATTGCCAACGCGCACAGAAACGCGGATATTCATATACACGATCTTTCTATGCTTACAGGTTATTGTGCCGGTTGGTCGTTAAAGCAGTTGATAAAAGAAGGCTTGGGCGGAGTTGTCGGAAAGATTACTTCTTCACCGGCATCGCATCTTTCTACGCTCTGTAACCAGATGGTTAACTTCCTCGGTATAATGCAAAACGAGTGGGCAGGGGCGCAAGCGTTTTCTTCGTTTGATACCTATCTCGCGCCTTTTGTAAAAGCGGATAATCTTTCTTATAAAGAAGTAAAACAATGTATACAATCATTTATATACGGCGTAAATACGCCGTCGAGATGGGGAACGCAATCTCCGTTTACTAACGTAACTTTGGATTGGACGGTTCCGAACGATCTTGCCGAAATGAACGCTATCGTCGGCGGAAAAGAGATGCCGTTCAAATATAAAGACTGCAAGAAAGAAATGGATATGGTAAACAAGGCGTTTATTGAAATAATGATTGAAGGCGACGCCAACGGCAGAGGATTCCAGTATCCTATACCGACTTATTCCATAACTCGCGACTTCGATTGGTCTGAAACCGAAAATAACAAATTATTGTTTGAAATGACCGCTAAATACGGCACCCCGTATTTTTCTAATTATATTAACTCTGATATGGAACCTTCGGACGTACGCAGTATGTGCTGTCGTTTGAGACTTGATCTCAGAGAACTACGCAAAAAATCCGGCGGCTTTTTCGGAAGCGGCGAGAGCACGGGTTCCGTCGGCGTGGTAACCATCAATATGCCGAGGATAGCGTATCTTTCCGCCAATGAAGAAGAGTTTTATGAAAGACTTACGAGACTTATGGATATTTCCGCGCGGTCTTTAAAGGTTAAACGCGACACTATTACCAAACTTTTAGACGCGGGGCTCTATCCCTATACAAAGAGATATCTCGGTACGTTTGCTAACCATTTCTCGACTATTGGGCTTGTCGGTATGAACGAAGCTTGTTTAAACGCTAAATGGATAGGCAAAAATCTTACCGATAAATCGGCTCAAATGTTCACCAAAAACGTTCTTAACTTTATGCGCAATAAACTTTCCGACTATCAGGAACTCTATGGGGATCTTTATAATCTTGAAGCGACGCCGGCTGAATCAACCGCTTTCCGTTTGGCAAAACACGATAAAAAGCGTTATCCCGATATTATCACCGCTTCAGACGCGGATAAAGCGCCCTATTACACGAACAGTTCGCATCTTCCGGTCGGATTCACCGACGATATTTTTTCGGCTTTGGACATACAGGACGAATTGCAGACGTTATATACCTCAGGAACGGTTTTCCACGCGTTTTTGGGACAAAAACTTCCGGATTGGAAGGCGGCGGCAAATCTCGTAAGAAAGATAGCCGAAAATTACAAGTTGCCGTATTACACTATGTCGCCGACATATTCGGTATGTGCCGATCACGGATATATTACGGGTGAAGTTTATAAGTGTCCGATATGCGGTAAAACGACTGAGGTTTACAGT
This sequence comes from uncultured Clostridia bacterium, assembly GCA_905235765.1. Classification (GTDB taxonomy): domain Bacteria; phylum Bacillota; class Clostridia; order Christensenellales; family Borkfalkiaceae; genus UBA1259. Next base: position 679 of record CAJOMM010000092.1, on the reverse strand, counting down.
AGAATAACAGGGTATTACCGTCCGGTGCAAAACTGGAACGACGGCAAGAGAGCGGAGTTTGCCGACAGGAAAGAATACGACGTGGCTAATTCGCAGTTTTCCGCAAAAGAAAAATCTTCCTGCGAACTGAAGTTTAATTCAAAAAAGACCGAAGATAACGAAGTTTTGACCGCGCCCGTATTGTTCACAAGAAACGGTTGTCCTAATTGTAAGACAAGTAAAATGATGCTTGATAAAGCCGGTATAAAATACGAAGTGGTAAACGCTGAAGAGGAAAAAGAAAAAACTCTGAAATACGGCGTAAAGAAAGCGCCGACGCTGATTGTGCAGGACGGAGATAAAATACACTATTACGACAATGCAAGCGAAATAAGAAAATATATAGAGAGCATAAATTGATGTACGATATAATAGTTATAGGCGGCGGCGCTGCCGGAATGACGGCGTGTCTGTACGCGTTGAGAAACAATAAAAGCGTACTTATGCTTGAAAGCGAGAGTATAGGCGGACAAATCGCTAATTCTCCGAGGCTGGAGAATTTTCCTTCCATAAAACTTATAAGCGGAGAAGAGTTTGCCGATAATCTTTTTAATCAGATAACCGATCTCGGTGCCGATTTTGAAATAGAAAAAGTCGTTAAGATTGAAAAGCTTGAAGATAAAAACTTTAAGGTAATTAC
>CAJOMM010000091.1 GCA_905235765.1 uncultured Clostridia bacterium | reverse complement strand
TTTTCAGTATTTTATTCCAGTATATTCGTTGTAATCATATCTACGCCGAAGTCCTGCATTTTTTTCGCCTCTTCCAACGTATTTACCGTCCAAACGTTCACCTTGATGCCTGCCTCGTGCAATCTCTTAACCTTTTCCTTTGTCAAACATTCGTTATACAAGTCGGTGTCGAAACGGTTGTCTACCATAAACTTAATATCGTCTTCCGTACAGTACCCGATAAGCAGCTGAGCGTTTGCCTCAGGATATCTTTCACGGAGATACAAAAGGTCTTGTCTCGAAAACGCAATAAACGTTACCCTGTCCATCCAGCCGAGCTCTTTCGTTATGTCCGCAATCTCCCAGACTTTTTCTCTGAATATGGAATTTTTAAGCTCTAAAATCGCCTGTTTGTCATACTTTTTACAAATCCCGATATATTCTTCCAAAGTCGGCAAAAATAAATCGTCTCGTACCTTTCCGCCGTCTATCCCTTTCATCCTTAACGCGCGTAAATCGTCGAAATTGCTCTCTTCAACCATCATATCGACGTCGGCAAGCCGTCTCAAATCGCTATCGTGCGCAAGAATAAACTTGCCGTCTTTGGTAACGTGCACGTCCGTTTCGATGCCGTAATAACTCTTTTTACCGGCAAGTTCAAACGCCGGACAGGTGTTTTCCTTTTCCAGCCCCGAAACACCGCGGTGCGCAACCATTTTTATACTGCCTTTGTCATTAAATTTTATGGTATCCATTATATTTTCCTTCTTTTAATTTTTATCATTTTTAATCGCTATCACGATATGTTTCGTTTATTTTTTTATAATCTCTTCGATTGGTTCTCCGTCTACGTCCGGCATATCGAGATCAAATATCTCCTTTAACGTTGCAACCATGTCTACAGTCGGGCGGCGCGGAACTTTAACTCCGCTTTTGAAGTCGGGTCCGTAACATATCATACATGGCTGCGGCCCTTTATCGGGCAAATAACCGTGAGTCCCTCGCCCGATGCAATAATCGGAAAGATCGTATAAAGTGTAGTAATTTCCCATTAAATCGCCGCCGAACGCCGTATAACCGTCGCTTTCGATTACAAAATCAAAATCGCCGGAAAGACGCTCTTCCTTTTCCACCTCTTCTTTGGTGTATATACGTTCAAATCCATACATGCCCGTTTTTGCATACTCGGTAAACTTTTGAAGAATTTTATCGTACGTTTCTTTATCGTTTTTATCGACGACGAATATCTGAGCCGAACCGCCGACCGGTTTTGCATACGCTTTTGCGCTTGACGCTTTATACGTTTCCGCAGCCTCAAGCAATCCCATATCGTTAAGCAAAACGTTCGGATGACACCACCTTTTGATGTCTAACTGTCCGTGATCGGAAGTGAGAATTATGTCCGTATTATCTAAATTACCCGTTTCCTGTACCGCACGGATAATTTTTTCTATCCAATAATAAGTATAATCAAGCTGTTCGGTAACGTATTCGTTAAACACGCCTTTCTGATGACGCATACCGTCTAGACCTGAAGGGTGCAAAAGCAAAAGGTCGGGTTGATATTTTAATATCATATCCCTCGCGCAAGCAAACACAAACTCATCCGCATAAGGATGTTTGCGCTGATGCCCTTCAATATAATACAGATTGGGCTTTACGATTTCTTCTATAACTTTATCGCTCGTCCCCATACGCTGAAAAGCGTCGCATATATCGTCTTCGGGCGTTTGCGACCAACATTCGGGAACGTTATAATCGATATTTTTATCGTTACCGAGTACCGGCCAGAAACAATTCGCGACCGTTGCGCCTTTTTCTTTGAACGCGTCTACCAAAGTTTTAACTTTTATCGACTTTCTCTCCCAATGCCAATTATAATTGTTAAGCTCGTCGACTATATTGTTGTACACGCCCGTCTTGTCCGGATAAGCGCCCGTTATCATCGAGGTATGACAACAATAAGTTATCGTGGGATATACGCTTTTAAGCGATTCCACAAAACTGCCGTCTGTTATTAAATTTTTTATACACGGCTTTGTTTTAAGGTACTCTACGTCTTCCCTTACCAAAGCGTCGTTTGAAATTATTATAAGTTTTCTTTTCATATTTTACCAAACCAAAAAATCGTTGCCTTTAAGTTTTAAGATCGCCTCAGTCAAATAATAGTCGCCGTAAATGATGGGCATATGCTGTTCTCTTTCATACATTAAGCTCCCCATTTGCAAAATAGAATCTTCCGTTTCTGACCAGTTGCACCAATTCTTTTCCATTGCCTGCAAAATATTTATCGCCGCAGAAAGATATTTTTCTTGTTCATCTCCTACCGTATTTTTCGCAAGTTCAATAAGTCCGCAAGCCGCGATAGCTCCGGCGGTCGAATCGTAATACAAAGGTGTTTCCGGCTGACGAAAATCAAGTCTCGGAAGCCAACCCGTCTTTTCCGTTTCCGCAATAAAGTAATCGGCCACCTTTTTTGAGGTTTCAAGATATTTACTGTCTTTCGTATGCAAATAGGATATCGCAAATCCGTACAACGCCCAAGCGTCCCCACGAGACCAACACGAACCCTCCGCATATCCTTGACCAGCGCGAGTTCCCAATACGGTATCGGGCTTTTCCGGATCGTGCACGACTATATGATTGACCGAACCGTCTTTACGGACGTGATCTCTCATCGCCATATCCGCATGTTTTACGGCGATATACTTAAAACGTTCATCGCCCAACTCGTCACTCGCCCAATACAGAAGCGGCAAATTCATCATCGTGTCTATTATGGTCCAACCGGTGTTGTCTTCGCCTTGCCAGGTACCGTTCCAGGCACGAATAAAATTACCCCTGACGTTATATCTGCTCGCAAGCGTCATCGCCGCTATCAACGTCCTGTTCTTGGAATCTTCATTACCCGTCAAACGGTAGTCGACTCCGCTCGTTATATGCCACAAAAAACCGACGTCGTGGTGCAGTTTAGCCATTTTACCGAAAGCTTTATCCAACATACGCTCGCTTTCTTCGGCAGTAAGTTTATAGCAGTCTTTTCCCGTGCCGATATACATCAGCCACATAAGTCCGCCCCAAAAACCGTTCGTCCACTTGTTTATAGTGTCTTTATGATCGTCGTGTTCGCCGTTTATCGTAGTGTACGGTATCTTATAGCGGCTTTTTACAGCCGTTCGGGAAAGTTTTTCGTCGAG